>JACDQO010000037.1 GCA_015657605.1 Limnohabitans sp.
CCATCCTGACAGTTGATCAACTCAGAGACTTGGAAAGGCATTTCATGAAATTTCTCCGCTCTTTTTCAGCTTTGGCGGCATCATCTTTTGATGTTCGGGCATGGCAGGTACATCCTGGGCCCAGACTGAGCCCCGAGGCTTCTATGCGACGGTCTACGCTCAAACCAGCAACCTCGGTTCGACTACCTTTAATGAAATAGGTAATGCGGGCTTGGGCTCTGGGTTAAAGGCCAGCTTTGGGACAGGATTGGGTCTCGGCGGCGATATCGGGTTTCGTTACGGCAATGGCTGGGCATCGGAGCTTGAATGGAACTGGCGCCGTCATGACCTCAAGTCGCTCAATCGCGGCGCAACCACGCTCGCATCCAGCGGCGACTTTGCTTCCAATATCATCTTTGTCAACGGCCTTAGGCGCTTTATTGGCCCAACTGGCAGCTGGACACCCTACGTGGGTGCGGGTCTGGGGTGGGTTCAGGAGATCGATTTCGATATCCCTTCTGGCGGTACAGAGCGCGCATGGTCCAAGAGTGGAAAAGCCGCCGTGCAGCTGATCGGTGGTACTGAGATCCCGCTGGGGGATACCTGGAGGCTGACCGCTGACGTTCGCGTATTGCGAATTGGCAACGTTGAATTGCCAGCAGAAGAAGGAGTCACGGGTCGACTGACGCAGCCGCGCTACAACCCTGTTTCTGTTCAAGTGGGATTGCGACGGTTATTTTGACCTTCGCGAGCTTGTGGGCTCTTAGATGCGGTTGGCATTTCTTGGTACCGCGCTCGGTCACCAAATCGCGCCACCGCATCCGCCTTTCGGCGTCGGCTGATAGGCACTTCGCGGCCATCGCTCAACTCACAAATGGCAGCTTCACCGCGACGCCCTACGGTCCGCACATGCCTGGCATGCACCCACCATGAGCGATGAACCCGCATCCCGGCACTGCCTTCTTCGTCTTCCACTTCTTGCAAACTGCCCAGCACCAGCGCTGCGCCCCGAGTGGTCCAGACGCGCAAGTATTGAAGCTCAGACTTGACGGCTATCACATCGTCACCCAGCTCTGTGGGTAACGCTGCGCGCCAATGACGAATGCTCGCCTCAACGACTTTGGGTTCTTGCGACAGGGCTACCAGCGGTTCATCGACTGAACGGTTGATATTTTGAACCAATGGCGGCAACAAACCCTGCAACCGAGGCCAAGAGATCAACGCCCATGCCGCAATAACTGGACCTGAAATTTCGAGCCATTCATCGACCAACACAGTCCAACCGAATGTTTGCTCAGCGTTACGGAGTTCGTCGAAGTCAATCGTTTCAGAAAATCCCAAAACTTGCTGCATCAATCCCTCGCCGATCAGCCAGTAGATCGGCGCCAGCACGACAGAACCACATAAACCACTCATGGCAACGAGCGACCACAACG
Source organism: Limnohabitans sp. (assembly GCA_015657605.1). Taxonomy (GTDB): domain Bacteria; phylum Pseudomonadota; class Gammaproteobacteria; order Burkholderiales; family Burkholderiaceae_C; genus Limnohabitans_A. The sequence goes on from JACDQO010000037.1 coordinate 1,416, forward strand.
GCATTCGGCCTTTCGAATCGAACCTGCTCATCAGGTACAACATCGTCTGAAGAATGGTCAGGCCGACGCCAATTTGAAGTACCCAGAAGAGCGCCATCCATGGCCAAGGGGCCATGAACCCAGGGTCTGGCGTCAAAGCCATGACAAATGCCCAAAGAGCCAATCCCGTAGCCCCCAAGTAACGGGCAATTGACACGCTGTTCGGTGTATCAACTGATGTTTGCATGTCGTGACTCTAGCAACTCATCGATGAAATCCCAGGTTTTGAGAGCGGGAAAAAGGGAAATTTGCTTTCATCACCATCTTTCTATAGATGGGCGCAGGTCCAGCTCGAAAGTCCACGCATCGCGCGGCTGGCTGTGCAACCACCAGTAGGCCTGGGCGATGTGGTCCGGGTTCAGGATGCCATCCGGTCCGAGTTCGTCCACACGCTGCGCGAAATTAGTGCGCGCGAAGGCGGTATCGATCAGACCATCAATGATCACATGCGCCACATGCAAGCCCTGTGGGCCAAACTCTCGCGCCATCGACTGGGCCAGCGCACGTAGCGCAGCCTTGCCACCAGCGAAGGCCGCAAAACCCGCCGCTCCCCGCAGGCTGGCTGTGGCACCTGTAAAAAGAATGGTTCCACGCCCACGTGGCAACATCACCCGCGCAGCCTCGCGGCCGGCCAGAAAGCCCGCCAAGGCACACATCTCCCAGACCTTGAAGTACTTCTGAGCCGTTGTCTCGAGGACTGGGAATCGGACATTGCCGCCTACGTTGAAGACCAACACCTCGATCGGCCCGATGTTGGCTTCGATGTGCTGGAAGAAGTTGACCACCTCGTCCTCGCGTCGTGCGTCGAGCCCAAAGGCGAGAGCCCGACCCCCCTCGGGCCGTGATCTGGTCCACCAGCGGTTTCAAGGCTGCCTCAGTGCGCCGCGCCACGCAGATGGTGTAGCCCTCTCTGGCAAAGCGCCGGGCCACCGCTGAACCCGTGGCGTCACCAGCGCCGATCACACAACAGACTCCTTGTCCGGACATGGCATTCTCCTTGGTCAAGGCCTTATGCCCGGGCAGTGGGTCGAGCAGATACCTGAGCGAACCAGCGCGACAGGTTGGTCATCTCCGGCGGGATGCGCAAGCCCACCGCTTTGCCCAGGACGCAAGCACACTGCGCGACGATGTCGGCCAGGGTGTAGTCATCGCCAGCGATGTGGCTGCGCTCAGCCAACTCGCCATCCAGCCAGGCCATGGTCTGCAGCGCCCGATTGCGGGCCCAGCCGGCGACTTCGGGCACCTGCTCGACGCGCCCGCGGTAGAAGTCGCTGCTGTGCACAAATGCAAGCGCGATCGGCTGTGACAGTTCGTGATCCATGCGTAGCGTCCACATCTCGATGTGGGCCGAGCCCTGAGGTGTCTGCCCCATCAATGGTGGCTGCGGGTGCAAGGCCTCCAAATAACGACAAATCGCCAGGGACTCGGCAATGGCGCTGCCATCGTCGAGTTCGAGAACGGGCAGCTTGCCCAGGGGATTGAGCCTGAGAAAGTCCGGCAGGGCATTGGCCCCACCCGCGGCATCCACCTCACGTCGCTCGATCGAAATGCCTTTTTCAGCCATGAAGATGCGCACGCGACGGGGGTGCATGCCAGCGCTCAGGTCGTGAAGAATCATGTCAGGGTCTCCTGTCTCAGTCATTTATATTTCATGGCACAGATCACACGTTCAGCCACCTCGCTGGCGAGCTCCGAGACAGAAATGAGAGCTGCTGGAACGCGTCCGCTGCGCAAAGTGGCTGCGCCGTGGACTGCACTCCACGCGAACAGCGCATCACGCTCACTCGGCTGAGTGGGAACAACCCCCTTCAAATACAAGCCCAGCAAAGCTGCGGGAAGATATTCATAGCTGTCGATGTCTCCTTGTGAATCAATTGTTTCTCGGTAAGCCTGAGCCTGTGCACCAAAGATCAGCCGCCACAAGGCAGGCTCGTCATCTGCAAACTGCAGATAAGCTTGGGCTAAGCGAAACAGCCGCAGACGAGCCTCTTGAGCGTCCGATGGTGGCACCGCAATGTCAAAAGCGGCTGCAAACCGCTGCCTGAGACGGTCGAACCCACTGCGCGCAACCTCGAACAAAAGATCCTCACGGCTGTCAAAGTGGCGGTATGCGGCTGCAGCCGATACACCAAGAGATGCGGCGAGCTGGCGCAACGACAGTCCTTCGATGTCCGGTGCAGAAAGCGCGGCATCGATCAGCTCCTGCCGGAGATTGCCGTGATGAAAGCTTCGCGGTCGGGCATCGGATGGACTTTCGCACAGAGGCTCAGCAAGCAATTCATCTTTTTGCATAAGGTTATGTTATCGCTGTTTACTTTGATCGGCAATGTCGGCAAAATATTTTTGTCATTAGGCTATTAAGGAGTCTGACCATGCGAATGTCTCATCGCCTGCTTCGCAATCTGCATCTTGCGACAACGCCTATTCTGGGCGCCTTCGTATACGCCAGTCCACTTCGAGAAAATCCGGTCTTTGTTGCCATCGTGCAGTGGGGGCGTATTTCCATTGGTGGCCAGTGCGGGCTTGGTGATGTGGATCCGGCCTTGGTTAGCCAGGCGTGCAGCCGAAGCCGATCGTTCATGACACGCCGGAAATTCCTCACCCGCTCCCTTGGCATCGCAACCGCTGCATCCGGCTTAAGCTTTGCCAGCACTGTAGGATGGTCGATGGCTTCGCCCGAGCAGGGCCATCGTGTTGTGGACCTTGATCTCTTCGATGCCAGCCGACAAAGGCCTGTTCCATCTCGTCTGCATCTACCCCTCCATAAAAGCGCTTCTAGACCAATACCATTGGTCGTGTTCTCGCATGGCCTCGGGGGGTCGCGTACGGGCTATAGCTACCTCGCCCGCCACTGGGCCAATGCCGGTATGGCCAGTCTGCATCCGCAGCATGTCGGCAGTGACAACAGTGTGTGGCGCGGCAACCCATTGGAGTTATTACAACGCCTACAGACAGCGGCACGCGAGTCTGAAGCCCTCGCTAGGGTTCTGGACCTGCGTTTTGTCCTGAACCAAGTTCTGGCCTCAGATCAGGGTCAGTTGTTCGATGTGTCGAAAATAGCAGTCGCCGGTCACTCGTATGGCGCAAACACGGCCATGCTGGTTGCCGGGGCAAAGGTAGAAACCGGCAGTGCCACCTTGCGTGACCTTCGGGACAGGCGCATGCAGGCCGCCATCTTGATTTCGGCGCCACCTTTGCTGGGGCAGGGACCAGCAGAACAAGTCCTCGGTAGCGTCAGTGTGCCGACACTGCACATCACCAGTTTGGAAGACACCATCAACTTACCCGGCTACAGCAGTACAGTCAATGACCGGATCGATATCTTTGACGCCATGACCCAATCGCCCAGAGCCCTGGCGGTGTACAACACTGGCGGACACAGCATC
>JACDQO010000377.1 GCA_015657605.1 Limnohabitans sp.
ACAGGGTTGCCGAGCCCATTCGCCGAATTCTGGCCACAGAGTCAGGCCCAGCATTGGGGGATGCCCCCGAGTTGAAGCCACATCGGGGTGCACCCCGTCACTTCATCGCATCAGCAGGTCGACGTGACCTGACATAGGCATCGTTGGGCGAGGTGGTTTTGCCATCGGCATAGCGCCATTGCACCATGGTGCCCTTGCCACCGCGCAGGTCGAGTTTGCCCACATACGCACCCATGGTGGATTGCTGGTCAATGGCGCGGAATTCGGCCGGCCCAAACGGTGTGCTGAACTTCAGGCCACGCATGGCCATGACCAGTTTTTCGTTGTCCACGCTGCCCGCTTTTTGATGCCGGCAAAATGGACTGCATGGTGGCGTAGCCCACCACCGAGCCGAGTTTGGGGTTTTCGCCGAACTTGCGGTAGTAGTTGGCCGCAAAGCTGGCGTGCTCACGGGTGTCGATCTGGTCCCAGGGGTACCCGGTCACGATCCAGCCTTTGGGTGTTTCGTCCTTCAGCACTTCCAGGTACTCCGGCTCGCCCGACAGCATGGACACCACCGGGGTCTTGGGGAAAATGTTGCGCTGGTTGCCTTCGCGCACCAGCTTGGCCAAGTCGGCACCAAAGGTCACGTTGAAGACGGCATCGGGCTTGGCGGCCATGGTCGCGGTCAGGGTGCTGCCTGCGTCGATCTTGCCCAGCGCCGGCCATTGCTCGCTCACAAACTCGACATCCGGGCGCTTGGCCTTGAGCAACTCCTTGAAGCTGGCCACCGAGCTTTGGCCATATTCGTAGTTGGGCGCGATGGTGGCCCAACGCTTGGCAGGCATCTTGGCCGCTTCATCGACCAACATGGACGCTTGCATGTAGGTGCTGGCCCTCAGGCGGAAGGTGTAGCGGTTGCCTTTTTCCCAAACGATGGCGTCGGTCAACGGCTCGCTGGCGATGAACAAGCGCTTGTTTTTGACCGCATGGTCGGCCAAGGCCAAGCCCACATTCGACAAAAAGCCCCCCGCCAAAATATCGACCTTCTCCTTGGAAGTCAGCTCAATCGCGTGACGCAGTGCTTCGTCAGGTTTGCCGGCATCGTCACGGGCGATCACTTCGACCTTGCGCCCCAACAAGCCGCCCTGAGCGTTGATTTCTTCTACCGCCAACTGCCAGCCTTGCCGATAGGGCTGGGTGAACTGGGGCATGGAAGAGTAACTGTTGATTTCACCAATCTTGATGGGTGTTTGGGCCACAACGGGCGCAGCGGCGGCGGCGCACAACAAACCGACGGCAATGAGGCGATTCATGAGATTTCCAAGGCTGAAAAGCAAAAGAAGAGACTGTACCAGCCACCCAAAAACTTGTCGCCTAGGGGACATAAACCCCGACCCTGGATTACGCTCCCTGTAGCCGAACCTTCAGCGGGTGGCTTGATTCTTGGCCAGCCAATTCGCCAAGCGCTCAACGCCCTGCTGCAAACGCGCCAAGTCTTTGGACGCGAAGCACCAGCGCAGCCAACCTGCCGCTTCGGGCGCAAAGGCCTCGCCAGGGGCCAAACCCAGACCGGCTTCGGCCACCAAGCTTTTGGCCGTAGCCACCGAATCGGGATGCCCTTCGAGCCTGAAAAACGCGTACATGCCGCCCTTGGCAGGAGCCACTTGCACGCCTGGCACGGCTTGCAGAAGTGGCACCAGAGTGTCACGGCAGGTTTTGAGGTGGGCCACCACTTGAGGCGTGATGTCGGCGGTGTTTTGCAAAGCCACCACCCCGGCGCGCTGGGTGAACACCGAGGCACACGAGGTGTTGAACTCGATCAATTTGCCCATGTGATGTGTCATGGTGGCCGGCATGACCAGCCAGCCCAAACGCCAGCCAGTCATCAAAAAGCTCTTGGAAAAGCTGTGCACCACGACCAGGCGGTCATCCGGCTCTGCCACATCCAGAAAAGACGGCGCGCAGCCATTGGGTGTGTCGGTTTCGTAATACAGGCGCTCATACACCTCGTCGGCCAGCACCCAGGTGCCGGTGCTGCGGCAGTGCGCCAAAATCTCAGCCTGCTCGGCGCGGCTGAGCGTCCAGCCCGTGGGGTTGTTGGGCGAGTTGACGATCAGCATCCGCGTGGCGGGCGTGATGGCGGCTTTGAGCGCCGCCATGTCCAGCTGCCACTGGCCGTCCACCGGGCGCAGCGAGACGCACTTCAAATTCGCGCCCATGACCAAAGCCTGCGCCGTCAGGTTGGGCCACACGGGTGTCACGGCAACCACTTCATCACCCGCATCGATCAGGGCTTGCGCGGCCAGCATGAGCGCATTCACGCCGCCCGATGTGATGGCCAAACGGTCTACGGCAACGGGGCCGTGCAGGGCCGACATGTAATCGGACACCGCTTGGCGCAACTCCGGCAGGCCCAGGTTGTGAGAATAAAAAGTCTCGCCTTGTTGCAGCGAATCGATGGCGGCTTGGCGCACGATGTCGGGCGTCACTTCGTCAGATTCACCAAACCAAAAAGCCAGCACATCGGGGCGGCCCATGCCCGCGTTGGCGACTTCGCGGATGCGGGACTCTTCCAGGTCCATGACGGCCTGGCGCATGAAAGGGGCGGTGTTTTTGTTCATGCCCGCATCCTAATGCTGGACGCGTTCTGAATGAGTCACCTCTTGCACAGTGTTGGCTGCCCGTTTGAATCTGTGTTTGCAGATGTGCCGGGCTTGCCTATGATGCACAGCACAACAAAACACAGGGAGAACGCCATGAGAACAAGGCATTTAGCGTCGATGCTCGCCAGCGTGGGTTTAGCTCTTGGATTGCTGGCGGCAGTGCCCGACAGCTGGGCCACAGACAACTTCACCGCCGTGACCGCCACAGACAAACC
>JACDQO010000378.1 GCA_015657605.1 Limnohabitans sp.
GCCAAAGCGGGTGCCCGTTTTGCAGTGAGCCCCGGTTACACCAAAACGGTGGGACAGGCCTGCCGCGACCATGGTCTGTCGCTCTTACCCGGCGTGGCCACCGGCAGTGAAATCATGATGGCCCAAGAAGACGGCTACACCGAACTCAAATTCTTCCCGGCCATGCAAGCGGGCGGCTCCGCCATGCTCAAGGCTTGGAGCGGTCCTTTCTTTGATGTGAAGTTTTGCCCCACGGGCGGCGTGACCCAGCAAAACGCCCATGAGCTGCTGAGCTTGCCCAATGTGGCCTGTGTGGGCGGCTCGTGGTTGGTGCCTGCCGAAGCATTGGACCAAGGTGATTGGGCGCGCATCGAAGCGCTGGCGCGTGAAGCCAGCCAGATTCAGCGCAAGCCCTGACCCGCAGCGTATTCGGCGCGCTGGATCAGCTCGACCTTGTAGCCATCGGGGTCGGTCACGAATGCGATCACCGTTGTGCCACCTTTGACGGGGCCGGCTTCGCGTGTGACTTTGCCGCCAGTGGCTTTGATTTTTTCGCACGCGGCATAGGCATCGGGCACGCCCAAGGCGATGTGGCCGTAGGCGGTGCCCATCTCGTAGCTTTCAACGCCCCAGTTGTAGGTCAGCTCCAGCTCGGCGTGGTCGGGGTTGTTGCCATAGCCCACGAAGGCCAGCGAGTATTTGTACTCGGGGTTTTCCGAGGTGCGCAGCAGCTTCATGCCCATCACGTTGGTGTAGAAGTCGATCGAGCGTTGCAAGTTGCCCACGCGCAGCATGGTGTGAAGAAGTCTCATGGTTTGTTTCCGTGGGTTGAAGGCATTTCAAAAACAAGACAGGCCGTGCTGGCATGGGCGTAAAGCGTGCCGTCTGGCCCGATCAACTGGGCCTCTGAGGTGGCCAACTGGCGGCCGCAGTGCAGCACTTTGGCAATGGCCCGCACACGCTGCACTTTGGGGGTGATGGCTTTGACCAGTTTCACGCTCAAATCTGCTGTGGTGTAGCCGCGTCCGGGCGGCATCATGGTGTGCACCGCGCAGCCCAGAGCTGAGTCGAGCACGCTGGCAAACCAGCCACCGTGCACCGTGCCCAGCGGGTTCAGGTGCTGCACAGCGGGTGTGCCCTGAAAAATGGCCAGGCCGGCGACCTCGATCATCATGAAGTCCAGCGTCTTGGCCATGTGCGCATATGGCAGCTCGCCGGCCAGCAGGCCTTGCATGACCTGTAGGCCGGTTTTGCCAGCCACCTGCTCGGGGCGGGCCACACCGGGGCCGACCCCGGCATCTAGGCGGGTGCGCACGTCGCGCTCTTGGGCCAGCCAGGCCTCTAAATCGTTGGGGCGTGTGTCGGTCGTGGGGCTCATGAAATCGGACTCTTTCAGACGGGTACGGTGTAGTTGAGTGCCATGCGCCCGCCGTCCACCGTGACGATTTCGCCCGTGATGTAACTGGCCGCGTCGCTGGCCAAAAAGGCCACCACTTTGGCCACTTCGTCGGGCTCGCCCAACCGCTTCATGGGGGTGCGCATCATGATTTTCTTTTCAGCGGCCTCGCTGGTCAGCACCGCTTGGCGGGCCAGCTCGGTGGCGATCGTCCCCGGGGCCACCGCGTTCACGCGGATGTCAAAGTCGGCCAGGGCCAGCGACATGGCGCGGGTGAGCTGGTTGATGCCGCCTTTGCTCACGTTGTAGCTGGCGATGTTGGGGATGGCCAGCACCGCGTTGACCGAGCTCATGTTGACAATCGCGCCGCCCCCGGTGCTTTTCATGGCACGGGCTGCGGCCTGGCCCATCAAGAACGATCCCTTGATGTTCACGTTGATCACGGCGTCAAAGTCTTCTTCGGTCACGTCTAAAAAGTCGGCGGCCCTGAAGATGCCCGCGTTGTTGACCAGCACGTCGATGCGGCCAAAGGCCTGCAGCACATGGTCCACCAGAGCGTCCACATCCGCTTTGCGCGAGACGTCGCAGGCCATGAAACCCGCGCTGTGGCCAGCGCTGCGCAATTCGGCCGCCACAGCCGCGCCGCGTTCGCTGTTCACGTCAGACAAGATGACATGGGCCGACTCGGCCGCAAAGCGGCGCGCGCAGGCCTCGCCAATTCCGTTGGCAGCGCCTGTGACGATGACGACACGGCCTTGCAAGCCAAAGGAGAGCTGGTGGGAGGGCGAAAGGGGGGATGTCATGGTCCGTTCTCCAAGTTGGGGTTGGGGGTGCGCCATGCTGCCACAGCGACCGAAAAGTGCCTGTCGCCAGAATGCACGCCGGTACAGCGACAATGCAAGCATCGCGAAACACCGCATTGTCCAAGAATTCAACCATGACCACGAACGCTCAAGCCCCTCAAAAAACGCCCGCCCCGGCCTTGTGCGAACCCTGCGCTGGCATTCAGCGCCACTGGCGCAAAGCCCCTGGCCACGCTGAACTGGTGCAAGGCACGCACCACCGTGAAGACCGTGGCAATGGCCAGGCCAGCTTCACCCGCTACCGCTGCGACCGCTGCGGCGCGGCTTGGGAGTACGAAAACAACAAAGCCAACCAGCACGCAGGCTGGGCCTTGCTTGCACACTGAAGCCGCCGCATGAAAGCACCCCCGAGGCTGCAGACCCTGGTTGAAGAGGGCCTGATCGACACCGTGGTGCGTCAGCTCATGAGTGGCAAAGAGGCCATGGTCTTTGTGGTGCGCTGTGGCGACGAGACCCGCTGCGCCAAGATCTACAAAGAGGCCACCCACCGCAGCTTTCGGCAAGCGGTCGACTACACCGAAAACCGCAAGGTCAAGAACTCGCGCTCGGCCCGCGCCATGGCCAAGGGCAGCAATTTGGCCGTCAAGAACAAGAAGCCGCTTGGCAAAGCGCCGAGGTGGACGCGCTGTACCGCCTGGCCGCAGCGGGGGTGCGTGTGCCCCGGCCCTTCAACTTTTTTGACGGCGTGCTGCTCATGGAGCTGGTGACCGACGCCCATGGCGACGCCGCCCCGCGCCTGAACGATGTGGCTTTCACCCCTGCGCAAGCGCTGCAGCACCACGCCACCCTGATTGGCGAGGTGGTCCGCATGCTGTGCGCGGGTGTGGTGCATGGCGACTTGTCGGAGTTCAACATTTTGTTGGCGCACATTCCCGGTGAGGGCGACCAGCCTGGTGTGGACGAACCGGTCATCATCGACTTGCCGCAGGCTGTGGACGCAGCAGGCAACAACCACGCGCAACGCATGCTGTTGCGCGATGTGGGCAATCTGCGCGACTTTTTGGGCAATTTGCCCCGAGTTGCGCCAGACCGACTACGGCCCCGAAATCTGGAGCCTGTACCAAGCCGGATTGCTCAGCCACGAGACAGCGCTCACGGGTCGTTTTGAACGCTCGACGGCAGTGTGGACATGGCGGCGTGCTGCGCGAGATCGATGATGCGCGCGACGAGAAGCGGCGCGGCGTTTGCGC
>JACDQO010000379.1 GCA_015657605.1 Limnohabitans sp.
GTCGGCTTCGAGCTATGGCATCCAGACTGGCCCGCAACTGTTCAGTCAGCAAGGTGGTCTGGTCTGGACACTGATCGCCAGCCTCTACATTGGCAATGTGATTTTGCTGGTGCTCAACCTGCCGCTGGTGAGCCTGTGGGTCAAGCTGCTCAAGATACCGCCACCTTGGCTGTATGCGGGCATCATCGTCATCTCAACGGCGGGCGTTTACGGCGCAGGCAACTCGGTTTTCAACGTGGGCTTGTTGTTTGTCTTTGGCCTGCTGGGCTATGTGATGCGTCGCTTTGACTTTCCGGCCGCGCCACTCATCGTGGGCCTGATTCTGGCCCCCATGGCCGAACAATCCATGCGGCAGGCCCTCACCATCAGCCAAGGCGAATGGTCCACATTCTTTACGCGGCCTCTTTCTGGGAGCCTCATGGCGATCTCGGTTTTGCTGCTGGTGGCGCCTGCGATTTGGCGTCAAATTCGCCGACGCTAAAGCCCTTGGCCAAAGAGGGTTTTGGTACGTAATTTCCCTCTTCTAAACGCCTGTTTTTTTTGTTCTCATCAACATCTTGTATTTTTTTCAACCACAACGACAAAAAACATGAACCCCAACGACTCTTCCCCCATGCAAAGACGCGACTACCTCAAGTGGATGGGCGCAGCCGGTTTGGCCGCCAGTGGCGTGTCGGGCCATGCCCAGTCGGCTTGGCCCAGCAAGCCGATCCGCTGGATCATCCCTTTCGCACCCGGCGGTACCTCGAGCATCGTAGCCCGTGGCGTTGCCGCTCAACTGACCAAGCAAATGGGTCAGTCCTTTGTCATTGACAACAAAGGCGGCGGTGGCGGCGTGCCGGCCATGCAAGAACTCCACCGCGCTCCGGCCGACGGCTACACCATCATCATGAGCCACATCGGCCTGATGGCGGTCAACCCCCTGATCTACCCCGACAGCGGCTACGACGTCAACAAAGACTTTGTGCCTGTCACCTTGCTCTCCCGCGTCCCCAGCCTGTTTGTGGTGCACAAAGACGTGCCTGCCAACGACTTCAAGTCTTTGGTGGCCTATGTCAAGTCGCGCCCTGGCCAGTTGAACTACGCTTCGGCGGGCAATGCCAGTGCGGGCCACCTGGCCATGGAAGCGCTGAAATTGGCCACGGGCATGTTCATCACGCACATCCCCTACCGTGGTACAGGCCCAGCCCTGAACGACGTGCTGGCCGGTCGCATTCAATTGTTGTCCGCAGGCACACCAGCCCTCTTGCCGCACATCAAGAGCGGTGCTTTGCGTTGCATTGCCACGGGTTCTACAGAGCGCCTCTCGGTCTTGCCCGATGTGCCGACCGTGGCCGAGCTGCGACTACAAAACTTTGAAACCGTGCAGTGGTACGGCATCCACGCCCGTGCTGGCACGCCACCCGAGATCATCAACCGGCTGCAACAAGAATGCGCCAAAGCGGTGAAATCGCCTGAAATCATTGCGCAAAACGCGGCCGAAAGCGCCACGCCCGGTGGCGGCACCCCTGCCGAATATGGCGCTTATGTGGCCCGTGAACAAGCCCGCTGGAAAGACGTGGTCATCAAAGGCCAGATCCGTCCCGGCTGAAGTCTGCGCTGCTGGGCCTTCATGGAAGGCCAGCAGCTGTCACACTCCCATCAACCCCTGCTGGGCCACTGGCAGGGGTTTTTTGTTGTCACTGCCGCACACCTCAGTTTTTGGAGGTACGCCGGCTTTGCAGCATGGCCACGTTCATCTCGCCGTCGAGCGCGGACGCATAAAAGCGCTCAATCATTTGCACCGATGTTCTGGCATTGCGTGCCAAAGTGAGCATGTCGATGCCCTGGCCATAGAGCAGGCGAAACATGATGGACGTGTGCCGCAAGCAATACAACGTGCGCAAGCGGCCCATGGCATCGGTGGGCGCTACCCCGGCTTCGCGCATCACCCACTTGAACCAAAAGCCCAATACGGCCAGAGCGTAGTTGCGGTCCGTCTCGGCGGGCAAAAACACATAGTCGTCTGGCCCACCACGGCCATCTCGCTGTGCCTGCGCCAGCGCAGCCTCATAGACCTGCACCGCCGGGCGCAATGTCACCATGGGCGCGTCGTGGCGCTTGGTCTGCGGCAAAGTCATGCGCAAATAGACACTGCTGCCACGCACCACCTGCACATGCTTGTGCTGGAGTTGACGCAAGTCTCCAGGCCGCACAAAACTGTTCACCATGAACCGAATCGCCCAGGCCATGTCGGGCGGCAGACTCAGATTGCGCGGCTGCACCCAAAAGCGCTCACGGTGTCCGGAGGAGGCCTTGACCTCGGGGGCTTTGTCACCGCGGCGGGCCAGTCGGTGCGCGGTGCGCACCACAGCCGCGTACTCTTTCAGGCTCAACATCGAGCGGGGTCGGTTGGCCACCTTGATCGTGGGCAACTCGGGCACTTCACGCAAAAAACCGTGGCGAATGGCCAGCTTGAGCAGCTTTCGCACCACCACCAGGTATTGCGATACCGTGGTCGAACTCAAATGGGCGTCTGTCAAACGCTTGACAAACGCGTCCATCATCATGGGCGTGACCTGAGAAGGCGGGATGTATTTGAAATACGGCAACACATGGGCGTCCAGCCGGTTCTTCAAAATGCCCACAGATGCCGCACTCAACTCCCCACGTTTAACCCGCTGGTTTTCTTGCGCAATCAGCTGATCTGCCAACACATCAAAATTGTTGGAACGCATGGCCCCTTGGGTCAAGACCGAATCGGTCATCACCGATCGCTGGCGAGGGCGCAACTTGGGCCTTGGGGCAGGTACAGGTGCCACCTCTTCGTACAGCTCACCCAACGCATCCAAGTCATCTGATTCGTTCAACAACTCTGTGTTGTCATTTTTGTTGTTTTCCACTTTTTGCGAAGTTGTCCGTCCACCCTTCGACATCTCCCGCCACGCATCGGGACTGACCACATAAAACACCGGCTGGTTGGCGTCCAAGATCGCAACAGCGGACGCCCCCGATTCACCGACGATATTCATAGGTTTAACCAGGAAATCATCGAGGCTTGCGCACAAGAAACCAAAAAGAGGGCGGACGGTCATGAGAAGCTACAAAAA
>JACDQO010000380.1 GCA_015657605.1 Limnohabitans sp.
AAGGTTGGATGTCGGCTGCGATGTCGCACACTTGGCGGTCGTAAAAATACAAACCCGTGACCGCGTAATTGCTCTTGGGTGCCTTGGGCTTTTCTTCGATGCTCAGGGCTTTTTTCTGTTCGTCAAAGTCCACCACGCCATAGCGCTCAGGGTCGTGCACATGGTAAGCAAACACGCTGGCGCCGCTGGGACGTTCGTTGGCACTGGCCAACAACTTGACCAAATCATGGCCGTAGTAGATGTTGTCGCCCAAGACCAGCGCGCTGGGGTCATTCCCTACAAAGTCTTTGCCGATGATGAAAGCTTGCGCCAGGCCATCGGGGCTGGGTTGCACGGCGTATTGGATGTTCATGCCCCACTGGCTGCCGTCGCCCAGCAGTTCGGTAAAGCGGGGGGTGTCTTGCGGCGTGCTGATCAGCAGCACATCGCGGATGCCCGCCAGCATCAAGGTGGTCAGCGGGTAATACACCATGGGTTTGTCATAGACCGGCATGAGCTGCTTGCTCACGGCTTGGGTCACGGGATACAAGCGGGTGCCAGAGCCGCCTGCGAGGATGATGCCTTTGCGATGTGTCATACCCCATTTTAAGCCGCCCCGATCAAAGCAGGACCTCAACCGATGGACGCACACGGCCCATGCACACGGTGAAAAGTGGCCCCTTCAGACCGATAATTCACGCCATGGATCTCTTCGTCATCATGGTCGTCGCCTACTTTGCCTTGCTGGGTTTGGCCATGGTGTTTCGAAAGAAAACCCGCACCGTATCTGGCCCCTGGTGGTTTTTACTTCGGGCGTTTTTTCCAAACTGGCAGTTTTTCATGGCCTCGGGGCAGCGCCACGTTTGTGGGTTCGGACAATGGGCCCAGATGGGCAATGGTCAGACTGGCGCATGCACTTCCCCCGCAAAACACGGCACCCCTTGCAGTGGCTGCACAACCCCGATGTGAATCTGACCCTGTCGCACCAAAATCTGGTCGAGCACCTGAGCTCAGACATCCAAGATTTGCCAGAAAACGGGGACATCCGTACCTATGCCAGCTACCGGCTGGTCACCCGTTTGGCCAAACAAGCGGCGATGGCGCATGGGGCAGAATCATCACCCCTCTCAAGCGACGACCCCGCTGATCCTCGGTCTTTTCAGTTCGAAGTCCGCTTGCTGTTTTTACCGAACCAGCAAGCGTCTTTGCTGCTCCAGTCTCCGGTGTTGCCATGGACAGCATGAGCTTGGACTTGGCCACCGCCATCCGGATTTTTGAGCTCTTGCTGGGCTGGAGCCTGCTGCTGCAGACCTTGGAGTACCTGAAGCTCGTCCGCATGGACAGGGTAGGTGACTGGGAAATTCAGCGTCAAGAGATTCCCAACCAACCTGTGCGCTGGCTGTTAGACCGCTTGTTTGAAGCCCGCATTTACAAGGGTTTGCTATGGATGCGCTGTGTGCTCTCTGTGGTCTTGATGGCAGGCCATGCCGAACTGGGGATTTCACTCACACTTTTTGCGTTGGCAGTTTTGCTCTTGCTGCGGTGGCGTGGCGCATTCAATGGTGGCAGTGATTTCATGACCTTGGTCGGCTTGACCGGCTTGCTCTTGGCGCACGGCTTGGGCACATTCACAGAGACCGCTGAAGCCTGGCGCATCGCCTTTTGGTACGTGACTTTGCAAAGCTTGGGCTCTTACTTTGTGTCAGGCTGGATCAAACTCATGCGGCCAGAATGGCGCTCAGGACTGGCTCTGACGGTCTTTCTGGACCAGGCTGTGCATGGCCCCTTGCCTGACAAAAGCTTTTTCCGCTCGCCGATGGTGGCGCGCATCTGCAGTTGGAGTTTCATACTTTGGGAAGGTCTGTTTCCCTTGGCACTGTGGAGCTTTCATGTCGCGGCCATTTTTTGTGCCGTGGCCGCCGTGTTCCATTTTTTGGTTTATTGGTTTTTGGATTGAATCGATTCTTCTGGGCTTGGCTCAGCACATTTCCGGCCATCCTCTACTGCGCATCGCGTTGAACTAGCGCCTATGTGATAGAAAAACACCCCACACCCTGCCACAATTCAACCTATGAACATGCCTCATTCATCCCCACAAACTGCGGGCGCATTTGCTCCCCTGCAAAACGACACTTTCTTGCGCGCCTGCCTGCGCCAGGCCACCGACCACACCCCCGTGTGGCTCATGCGCCAAGCAGGGCGGTACTTGCCCGAGTACTGCGCCACCCGCGCCAAAGCTGGCAGCTTCATGGGCTTGGCCACCAACGTCGACTTCGCCACCGAAGTCACGCTCCAGCCGCTGGACCGTTACCCGCTGGATGCGTCCATTCTGTTCAGCGACATCCTCACGGTGCCAGACGCCATGGGCTTGGGCTTGTCGTTTGCCCAAGGGGAAGGCCCGCGCTTTGCCAAAAACGTGCGCGACGAAGCGGCTGTGGCAGACCTGGCCGTGCCCGACATGAACAAGCTGCGCTACGTGTTCGATGCGGTCACGTCGATTCGTAAGGCGCTCAACGGCCGCGTGCCGCTGATCGGCTTTTCCGGCAGCCCCTGGACGCTGGCTTGCTACATGGTCGAGGGCGCTGGCTCTGACGACTACCGCCACGTCAAAACCCTGATGTACAGCCGCCCCGACCTGATGCACCGCATCTTGGAAATCAACGCCGACGCCGTGGCCCTGTACCTGAACACCCAAATTGAAGCCGGAGCCCAAGCGGTCATGGTGTTTGACAGCTGGGGCGGCGTGCTGGCCGATGGGGCCTTCCAGCAGTTCAGCCTGGCTTACACCGCCCGGGTGCTGGCCCAGCTCAAAACCGAACACAACGGCCAGCGCATCCCCAGCTTGGTCTTCACCAAAGGCGGGGGCCTGTGGCTGCCCGAGATGGCGAGCCTGAACTGCGACGTGCTGGGCCTGGACTGGACCATGAACTTGGGCCGCGCCCGTGCCCAAGTGGGTGGCCAGGTCGGCGGCCCTGGCAAAGCGCTGCAAGGCAACATCGACCCGAACATCTTGTTTGCCCCACCTGAGCACATCGCGACCGAGGTGCGCCGCGTGCTCGACAGCTTTGGCACGCCGCACACCGACCGCAACACCACCGGCCCCACGCACATCTTCAACCTGGGCCACGGCATCAGCCAATACACCCCGCCTGAGCATGTGACGGCGCTGGTCGAGGCGGTGCACAGCCATTCACGGAAATTGCGTCAAGGCTGACAAGGCAGCTGCAAGCTAGCCTAGCAAGTGGTCTGCAGGCGCAGTCTACAAATGGACTGCAGGCGCCCAGTGCAAGTGGCCTGCGGCCCGTGTCAACGACCGGAAATCTGAAGCACCACGCCTTGTACGCCCGTCTTCACACCGGGCAGTTCGACCTGAAAATCGCCCTCTTGCTTTTGCGCCGATCCGGTTTTGGAGATGCGGGCCACCAGGCGCACTTGGGCCAACGATGACAACAAGGGCGGTGCGCCCATGCCCATGCTGTCGCTCAAAGCAAAGCGCACGGGCCATGAAGCAGCCGTGCCGCGCCAAATGGCCACGGGGCGACGCGAGCCGTCTTCGGCCAAGGCATAGACGAACACAGTCGCCCCTGCGCCGATTTGTCTTTGCACCTCTGGAGAGACACGGACTTCGCCCTGAATCAAGGGCCGCTGATCGGCCGGACTGCCCACTGCTTTGACTTCGGCCCCTGGCGCTTGCTGCAACTGACCCGCCTTCGCAACGGCTTGCTGCAGACCGTCAGCAGCCTCACTGTTGGCGGGCACCAGGCTAAGGCTTGTTGCCAAA
>JACDQO010000381.1 GCA_015657605.1 Limnohabitans sp.
AGCCCGTGAGCGTTTGAGTCGGTTGCGCTGATATCGCATGCCCCCCATCACGGCTGATGAATTGCAGACGCTGACGGTCCAAATTGGCCCTTGGATTTGCCCTGTCCTTGGCCACCGGCGTGTTGATCCACCGGGGCCACTTTTGCACCATGGGAGCCATCAGTGACTGGGTGCTCATGCGCAAGACCACACGCCTTCGACAGTGGGCCTTGGCACTGGCTGTCGCGATGATGGGTTTTGGTGCGATGGCTTGGGCGGGCTGGATCGAACCGGCCAACACCATTTATGCATCTAAGCATCTGAGCTGGCTTTCCGGTCTTTTGGGCGGCGCGCTGTTTGGTGTCGGCATGGTGCTGGCCTCTGGCTGCAGCAGCAAATCACTGGTGCGATTGGGTGCTGGCAACTTGAAGTCTTTGGTCGTTTTGCTGGCCATGGCGGTGGCCGCTTTGGCCACCATGAAAGGGCTGACCGCTGTTTGGCGCGTCAACTTCATCGATCCCATTGGTGTCAACTTGCCTCACGGCCCTTTTGTCGGTCAATGGTTGTCCGCGATGACTGGATTGTCATTGCCCGACGCATTGGGTTTGTCGGCAGTTTTGGTGGCTGCATTGTTGCTCGTGTGGGTCATGCAGGAGCGCGGATTTCACACGCTTTTCAATTGGGTCACTGGCGCTGGTTTGGGTGCGCTGGTGGTGGCTTTTTGGTGGTTGACTGGCGTTTTTGGTTTTGTGCCGGAGCACCCGCTGACGCTGGAGCCTGTTTTCTTGACCACCCACAGTGGTCGGATGGAGGCCTTGAGTTTCACCGCCCCTGTGGGTTACTGGCTTGACGCACTTTTGTACTACAGCGACGGCAGCAAGAGACTGACGCTGGGCATGGTGACGGTCGCTGGTGTGTTGGCAGGCGCCTGCATCAGTGCCCGCTTGAGGGGTCTTTCAGATGGGAGAGCTTTGCCCACCGCGAAGACTTGGTTCTGCACCTGATCGGCGGCAGCTTGATGGGCGCCGGAGGTGTGTTGGCCATGGGTTGCACCTTTGGGCAAGGGCTGACGGGACTGTCTACCCTCAGCTTGGGCAGCTTCTTGTCGGTCATGGGTATTTTTGGGGGGGCATACGCCGCGCTGCAGTGGCAAATGCGCCATCACGGATGAGCTGAGTAGCCCCTATGCACGAAACCGATGCCACACAGTCGCTTTTAGATGAGGCCGAAGATGCTCGCCGCTTTGGCGGGCTACAGCGCCTTTATGGCGTTTCGGGTGCTCAACGTATTCGCCAGGCGCATGTGGTGGTCGTGGGTTTGGGTGGCGTGGGCTCTTGGTCTGCAGAGGCCCTGGCCCGCTCGGGCGTGGGGCGTCTGACCTTGATCGACCTGGACCACATTGCAGAGTCCAACATCAACCGCCAGATCCACGCTTTGACAGTGACTACGGGGCAGTCCAAGGTCGTGGCCATGCAAGCGCGCATTGCCCAAATCAACCCCGCTTGCAGGGTGGATGTGGTGGACGATTTTGTGACGCCTGAGAACTGGCCTGCTTTGCTGGATGAAGTGCCAGATGCGCTGATCGACGCTTGCGATCAGGTCAAGGCCAAAGTGGCATTGGCCCATTGGGCGACGCAGATGGGGGTAGGTTTCATCACCGTCGGCGCTGCCGGTGGTAAGCGCTTGGCGCACAAAGTGGATGTGGACGATTTGTCGCGCATCACCCACGACCCCTTGCTGGCCCAATTGCGCTACCGTTTGCGCAAGCACCACCAGGCTGCGCGAGGTGAGCAGCGCATGGGTATTCAAGGGGTGTTCAGCCGAGAGTCTGTGGCGCCTCCGGACGCGTCATGTGCCATCGATGGCGATGGCTCACTCAATTGCCACGGTTATGGTTCTGTGGTGAGCGTGACCGCCACCTTTGGCATGTGCGCAGCCTCTGAAATTTTGAATTTTTTGGCCGGCCCAGCCAAGAAGCCTAAAAATTAAGGCTATAATTTGAGTCTTGCTGGAGTGCGTTGCACCCCAGCATAGGGACCATAGCTCAGTTGGTAGAGC
>JACDQO010000382.1 GCA_015657605.1 Limnohabitans sp.
CGCGCAAGCGCATCTGGCGGGCCACTTCGTCGGCGGCTTCCAGGTTGGTGCGGGTGGCGGTTTCTTCGATGTCACCGCCCTTGATGGCGCGGGCCGAGTTCACGTCCACCGACACCAAAGCTTCGGTGTGGTCGATCACGATGGCGCCGCCGGAAGGCAGTTGGACCGTGCGGGCGTAGGCCGATTCGATCTGGTGCTCGATCTGGAAGCGGGAAAACAGCGGCGCGTCATCGCGGTAGCGCTTCACACGCGGCGCGAATTCGGGCATCACGTGGCTCATGAACTGCTGAGCCTGGTCGTAGATGTCGTCGGTGTCGATCAGAATGTCGCCGATGTCGTTGTTGAAGTAGTCACGAATCGCGCGAATGACCAGGGAGGATTCCTGGTAAATCAGGAAAGCGCCCTTGCCCTGGGTGGCGCCGTCAATCGCGGTCCACAACTTGAGCAGGTAGTTCAGGTCCCACTGCAGCTCGGGCGCTGAGCGGCCAATGCCTGCGGTGCGGGCGATGATGGACATGCCCTTGGGGTATTCCAGCTGGTCCATCGCTTCTTTGAGCTCAGCCCGGTCGTCGCCCTCGATGCGGCGGCTAACACCACCGCCACGGGGGTTGTTGGGCATGAGGACCACGTAACGGCCAGCCAGGCTGACGAAGGTGGTGAGAGCCGCGCCTTTGTTGCCGCGCTCTTCCTTTTCGACCTGCACCAAGAGGGACTGGCCCTCTTTGATGACGTCCTGGATGCGGGCCTGGCTGACGGACACGCCTTCAGCAAAATATTGGCGGGAGATTTCCTTGAAGGGCAAAAAGCCGTGACGGTCTTCGCCGTAGTCGACAAAGCAAGCTTCGAGCGAGGGCTCGACGCGGGTCACGATGGCTTTGTAGATGTTGCCCTTGCGCTGTTCGCGCCCTTCAATTTCGATTTCGTAGTCGAGGAGTTTTTGTCCGTCGACGATGGCCAAGCGGCGCTCTTCAGCTTGCGTGGCGTTGATCAGCATCCGTTTCATGATGCGTTCCTTCTCTGTTCAGCTTGGCATGGGCGCAGAAAGTGACTGCGCTCAAAACCTGTTTACACAACCGGCTTTGCGTTCTTGAGAACCACAAAGCCCACGTTGCCGGAGCTGACGCCTGAAACGAAGGGAATTGCCGAAGGTGACCGACCACTCAGCTGTGCAAAAGCACAGGAATGGGGGTCGTGGCGCGTGGATGGGGCGAGTCAAAAGGTGTGCGGATATTCGTCCACTGCCGAGGGTTTCCCTCGGTGTCTAAGACAAACTGTTGGGCACAAGGCGTGACGAAAACGCACGGCTTCGTGAGCCATTTCATCCACATCAGCAAAGTTCCGAACAACACAACCATCTCGCTTTGATCCGTTGAGCAGCCCCGGGGGCTGCTCAACTTGGGGTATTCCGTATCTGGGTTTCTGGGCGTCGGCCCAACCTCCGGGGCGTTTTGCCACTGTCGGCGCTGGCCTTCAGTCTGCAAAATCGTGCCGAGGGTGGCATCGACCATCTGGTTTGGCGCGGTGGTGGTGGACTAAACTCCTGCTCTCAGGAATCCATTTCCATTTGAATCAACCACTTACAAGCCAATTGCCAGTGGAATCGACATTATAGGGTCCCAAGTCTTGCCGATGCGACGCCTGCCGTCAAATGGTTGTTGGTGGACGAGGAGTCGCCGGCCAGCGATTGGACAACTTTTTGATGCGTCATTTGAAAGGCGTGCCCAAAACCCACGTTTACCGCATCATCCGCAGCGGTGAAGTGCGCATCAACAAGGGCCGTGCTTCGGCCGAGACCCGGGTCGAAAACGGCGACGAGGTGCGTTTGCCGCCAGTGCGTGTTTCCGAAAAAGTCGCAGAAAAAGCCGCCCATCCACCCCCGAGCCGTGAATTCCCCATCTTGCTCGAAGACGACAGCCTGATGGCCATCGCTAAACCCTCGGGTGTGGCGGTGCACGGTGGATCCGGCGTGAGTTTTGGCGTGATCGAGCAATTGCGTCAGGCCCGTCCGCAGGCCAAGCTTTTGGAGCTGGTGCACCGGCTGGACCGCGACACCAGCGGCATTTTGCTGGTGGCCAAAAAGCGCAGCGCTCTGAAGCACCTGCAAGATCAGTTTCGTGAGCGCGAGACCGGCAAGACCTATTTGGCGCTGGTCAAAGGGGACTGGCCTGCCAAGCTCAAGGTGATCGACCAGCCGCTGCACAAATTTTTGCTGCCAGGCAAGGATGGGCAAGAAGGCGAGCGCCGTGTCAAGGTGACCACAGCCGATGATCCGGACGGCATGCGTTCGATCACCTTGGTCAAGGTGGCGCAGCGCCTGCCAGGGGCCACCTTGCTGGAAGTGACCATCAAAACCGGCCGCACCCACCAGATCCGGGTGCATTTGTCCTCGCAAGGCCACCCGATTGCTGGCGACGACAAATACGGTGATTTTGATTGGAACCGTCAGTTGCAAAGACCAGGTGCTGTACCGGGCCTGAAACGCATGTTTTTGCATGCTTGGCGCTTGCAGTTCAACGACCCGGTGACCGCCGAGCGCGTCGCTCTGCAAGCCGATTTGCCCCCCGACTTGAAAGCCTACGTTGACCATGCCCAACTCAAGACCCCGCCAGTTTGACCTGATCGCCTTCGATTGGGACGGCACTTTGTTCGATTCCACCGCCATCATCACCCGCTGCATTCAGCGGGCCGTGGTCGATGTGGGTGGGCAAGAGCCCAGCCGAGAGGCTGCTTCATATGTCATCGGCATGGCGCTCATGCCCGCGCTGGCCCATGCCGCACCCGATGTGCCCAAGGACAAATACCCGGCACTGGGGGAGCGCTATCGCCACCACTACCTTCAGCACCAAAACGACATCAGCCTGTTTGATGGCGTGCTGGGCATGTTGGATGAGCTGAAAGCCCGGCACCACTGGTTGACGGTGGCCACCGGCAAAAGCCGCCTTGGCCTGAATGAGGCCTTGCAGGCGGTCGAGTTGCGTCACCGTTTTGATGGTTCACGCACGGCCGATGAAACCGCGGGCAAGCCCAGCCCCTTGATGCTGCTCGAGTTGATGCGTGAGTTTGGCGTTGAACCCGAGCGCACCTTGATGGTTGGCGACACCACGCATGACTTGCAAATGGCGCTGAATGCCGGTTGTGCCAGCGTGGGCGTGAGTTACGGCGCCCACGAGCCCGCGGCCTTTCACGCCCTGAAACCGCGCCATGTGGCCCACAGCGTGCGTGAACTGCACGATTGGTTGCTGCAACACGCCTGACGCCAGAAATAAGGAGTGCCCATGGAGCCCATGATCCCTTTGTGCAACAGCGCCGACTTGGTCAATGGCGGCCGGGCTGTGCCCTTTGACATCGTCTATGCCGGGCAGACGTGCCGGGCTTTTGCCATCCGCTACCAGGGCCAGGTGCACGCGTATCTGAACCGCTGCACCCATGTGGCCATGGAAATGGATGTCCAACCGGATCGGTTTTTTGACAACACTGGGCGATGGTTGATGTGTGCAACGCATGGCGCCACCTACCAACCGGACACCGGGGCTTGCGCGGGCGGTCCGTGTCGCGGTGGCTTGGTCTCAATAGACTTGTCAGAGCGTGATGGTGTGGTTCACTGGCATACTGCCTACAACTTAAAACCTGTTGAATTTTGACCATGCAAGACCCCCAGGACCATACGTCCAAGCCCGTTGAAACTTCAAACATGCCGCCAGCAGAAGCCGTCCCGGCGCCTGCTTTGGCCGCTCAGGAAAATTGGGCGCGCGAAACTTTGGAAAAACTGGCTTTTGCCAATTTGAAAGAGCAGCAAAGCGATCGCCGCTGGAAATTGTGTTTGCGCTTGGCGTGGATGGGGATTGTCATTTTTGTCATTTGGCAAGTTTTCAGCTTCGGTTCGCCCGCGACCAGCCCCAGCTTTCCGCACACCGCCTTGGTCACCATCGTGGGTGAAATATCCTCAGACACCGAAGCCAGTGCAGAAAATGTCATGGCGTCCATGCGCACCGCGCTCGAAGACCCGGGCTCCAGGGCACTGGTGCTGTTGATCAACTCACCGGGCGGTAGTCCCGTGCAGGCCGGTTTGATCAACGACGAGATCACCCGATTGCGGGCGTTGCACAACAAACCCATCTATGCGGTGGTGGAAGAGTCTTGCGCCTCTGCGGCTTACTACATTGCCGCTGCCACAGACCAAATCTTTGTGGACAAAGCCAGCCTGGTGGGCAGCATCGGGGTCTTGATGGACGGTTTTGGTTTCACGGGCCTGATGGACAAGCTGGGCGTCGAGCGTCGCTTGATGACGGCCGGTGAGAACAAAGGATTTCTGGACCCCTTCAGTCCTCAAACCGGGCCTCAGCGCGTGCATGCCCAGGCCATGCTGGATCAGATCCACAAGCAATTCATTGACGTTGTGAAAAAGGGCAGGGGGGGATCGGCTCAAAGACAGCCCTGGCCTGTTCAGTGGTTGTTTTGGAGCGGGCAACAAGCCGTGGATTTGGGATTGGCCGACAGCTTGGGCAGTGTCGACGGCGTGGCCAGAGATGTGGTCAAGGCCCCCGATGTGATCGACTACACCCAGCGTGAAAATGTGGCCGAGCGCCTGGTCAAGCGTTTTGGCGTCGCGGTGGGCGAGGGCTCTGTTCGTGTGTTGAACAAGCCAGTGGTCTTGCGCTGACCATCACGCCACCCCAACATCAAGGCCCGATGGCGTAAACCGCGGGCGTATGACCATCAGGGCCTTTAAGGCCCTTTTTCCATTGGGCGACGCTGTGGCTTTGGATGTTGACCGATGGCAAGGTCAGGCCGCTGGCAATGGCCAGCCGAGTGGTGGCTTGTAGGCTTTGCAGCAAGCCGTCCAGCATGGCGGCATTGCGGTAAGGGGTTTCTATCCACAACTGGGTTTGGCCGGTTTTGAAGGCCAATGACTCCAGCTGCTTGATGCGTGCCGACCGCTGCGCCGCGTCTTGGGGTAAATACCCCACAAAAGCAAAATTTTGTCCGTTTCAGGCCACTGGCCGCGAGAGCCAGCAGCAAAGACACGGGACCCACCAACGGCACCACAGAGATGCCCAGATCGTGCGCGGCCCGCACCACCGAGCTGCCCGGGTCTGCCACGGCAGGCATGCCCGCTTCGCTCACCAAGCCCACATCGTGCCCTGCAAGGCAGCGCCCAGCAGCGGTTTGCCATCAAAGCCGGACTGGTGGTCGCCTTTTTGTGCACATGGCGCGGCAGCTCTGTGATGGTTTGTTCGGGCAGAGGGGCTATCAAGCTGTGGGTCTCGCCCACGCGCTTTAAAAATGCCCGTGTGCTTTTGGCGTTTTCGCACACCCAGTGTTGGATGCGCGCGGCGCAAGCCAGGGTGTGGGTCGGCAGTACCTCGCTGATCGGGGCTTGTTCGGCGCAGCCAAAATCAAGGGGTGTGGGCACCAAAAAAAGACGCCCTTGGAGTGGCTTGGGCGCGTTCACAACAGTTTCACTCCGGCTTGGCGCAGCAATCGTGCGGTGCGGATGAGGGGCAGCCCGATCAGTGCGGTCGGGTCGTCGTTGTCGATCGACTCCAAAAGGGCAATGCCCAAGCCCTCGCTTTTGGCGCTGCCTGCGCAGTCGTAGGGCTGTTCGGCCTGCAAATAAGCTTCGATCTCCTCGTCGCTCAAGTCGCGAAAGACCACCCGCACCTCGGCCAAATCAACTTGCTCAAAGCCCGAAGCCAAGCAAACCACCGCCAAAGCGGTCTGAAAAATCACGGTTTGCCCCCGCATTTGGCGCAACTGGGCAACCGCACGGGCGTGTTCGCCCGGTTTGCCCAAGGGCTGTCCCGCCAGATCGGCCACTTGGTCGGAGCCGATCACCACCGCTTCGGGGTGAAGCGCAGCCACCGCCTGGGCCTTGGCCAAAGCCAAGCGCAAGGCCAAATCTCTGGGGTGCTCGCCTGCCCGAGGTGTTTCGTCCACTTCAGGTGCGGTCACCTCAAAAGGAATGCGCAGACGCTCCAGCAACTCGCGCCTGTAAAGCGAGGACGAGCCCAGCACCACAGAGCGGCTGACGGGACTGTGAAGGGGTGATTGGGCAGAAGTCGTTGTCAAAGCGCAGATCTCAATGTGTTCAGAGGGGTGATTCTCTTACACTGCTGCCATGGATAAAAAAATGGACCCCCAACACTTGGATTTGCTGTCCTTTGCCCGCGAGGGTTTGGCCCTGAGCGGCGAGGCTGCTTTGGCCGATTGGCCCCGTTTGGCGCTTGAGCAGCACGGGCAAGAACTTGCGGCCGGGGCTGTGCATTGGCATCTTCAGGGCCGAGCTGTGGCTCAAGCGGGTGCTGCAGACCAAATTTGGCTGGATTTGCGGGCGACGGTGCAATTGCCCATGCAATGCCAGCGCTGCCTGACCACGGTTTTGGAAGACGTTTGCGCAGAACGTTCCTTTCGTTTTGTGGCCGATGAGGCCACTGCGGCCGCCTTGGACGACGAGTCAGAGGAGGATATTTTGGTCATCAGCCGTGACTTTGACGCCTTGGCTTTGGTCGAAGACGAGCTGATTTTGGCCTTGCCCTTGGTGCCCCTGCACGAGGTGTGTCCCGAGGTTTTGCCCATGTCGGTGTCTGACCCGGAATTCGAAGCCGCCTCCGAGCGCCCCAACCCGTTTGGCGTCTTGGCGGGTCTCAAAACAGGTGCCTCCAAATAAGTTGCATGCTGACGACTTGGCTTGGGCTATAATCGTAAGCTTCGCTTGGTGCGCCAAGTGACATCCCTTCAACCAGAAGCTGCGTTCACATCGTCGCGGCCTCCAAGCTTTCAAGGAGCCACCATGGCCGTCCAACAAAACAAAAAGTCGCCCTCCAAG
>JACDQO010000383.1 GCA_015657605.1 Limnohabitans sp.
CCCAGATGGCGGAATTGGTACGACGCACCAGCTTCAGTGCTGGCGATCGCAAGGTCGTGGAGGTTCGAGTCCTCTTCTGGGCACCAATCTTATCGAACTCGATAAGTTTAAAAAAACACGACAAGCCGTTGATTCACGATCAGCGGCTTTTTTGTTGGGCCATTCACTTTGCCCCGATTTCAAAGACTTGGCATGCTGCTGGCCACAGCCTAAGTCAAACGGCTGGCTCATCCCAAAGTTGGCCAAAGCCGCACTGCACACCATCAAACCGGCACCCCCACCAAATCGTGGCCTTCCACACCCACAATGCGTGCGCGTGTGAACTCACCCACTTTGAGGGTTTTGCTCAATTTCTCGGGGGGCAGCAAACGCACCACACCGTCGATCTCGGGCGCGTCGCCAAAACTGCGGCCCACACCGCCACGTCGACCCATGGCCGGCGCGCTGTCCACCAGCACCTGCATGCTTGAACCTACACGTTGGTGCAAGCGGGCAATCGAGACCTCTTCGGCCACCGCCATGAAGCGTGCCCTACGCTCTTCGCGCAGTGCCTCGGGCAACATTCCTGGTAAATCGTTGGCGCTTGCACCCTGAACGGGGCTGTAAGCAAAACAACCCGCCCGGTCAATTTGCGCTTCACGCAAAAAGCCCAAAAGGTGTTCAAACTCCTCTTCGGTCTCACCTGGGAAGCCGGCAATGAAGGTACTGCGAATGACCAGTTCGGGGCACATCTCGCGCCAGCGTTGGATCCGCTCCAGATTCTTTTCGCCACTGGCTGGCCGCTTCATGCGGCGCAGCACATCGGGGTGGCTGTGCTGAAACGGCACATCCAAATAGGGCAAGACCAGCCCTTGTGCCATCAGCGGAATGATGTCGTCCACACTCGGATATGGGTAGACATAGTGCAAACGAACCCAAGCACCGTGCTCGCGGGCCATCTCGCCCAGCGACTGCACCAACTCCAGCATGCGGGTTTTGACCGGCTTGCCGTCCCAAAAGCCCGTGCGGTATTTCACATCCACGCCATAGGCCGAGGTATCTTGACTGATGACCAACAGCTCCTTCACGCCACCTTCAAACAAGGCTTTGGCTTCTTTGAGCACATCGCCAATCGGGCGGGAGACCAGGTCGCCGCGCATGGACGGAATGATGCAAAACGTGCAGCGGTGGTTGCAGCCTTCGCTGATTTTCAAATACGCATAGTGGCGCGGCGTGAGCTTGAGGCCCGCTTCGCCAAAGCCACCGGGCACCAAGTCCAAAAACGGGTCGTGCGGTTTGGGCAAATGCGTGTGCACCGCGTCCATCACCTCTTGGGTGGCGTGAGGACCGGTCACGGCCAGCACACTCGGGTGCAATTCGCGCACCATGTTGCCGCCGCCCTCACCTGTTTTGGCCCCCAAGCAACCGGTCACGATGACCTTGCCGTTTTCATTCAGCGCTTCGGCAATGGTGTCCAAGCTTTCTTGGATGGCTTCGTCGATGAAGCCGCAGGTGTTGACGATGACCAGGTCAGCGCCCTCAAAGG
>JACDQO010000384.1 GCA_015657605.1 Limnohabitans sp.
CCTAACGCCAAGATCAGCCTGACGGGCGATGACGTCACTTTGCGTGTCGAAGCCGCGCCAGCCTTGGCCATGGCCCGCTGGCTGAGCCAAGCGCGCGAACACGCCCAAACCTTGCCCCACCAAGCACAAATGCAACAGGCTCAACCGCAACAGACCAACAGCCCTTCGCCCAACGAAGTGCTGTGGCAAGGCACTTTGGTGCTGCGCCTGCCCTGAACACCATGCCCATACGCCTGCGCCCCTCAACCCCAAGTGGCCTGCGCCAAGCCGCGGCTGTGGGTGCTCGACCCGTTTGGCGGCATGCCGTGTGGGGCACGCTCTTGGGCATGGGCTTGGCCTTGGCGGTGTGGGCGCCTGCTCGCTGGCTGGCTTGGGGCATCCACCAGGCCAGCCAAGGCCAAGTGCAATGGCTCAACCCCCGAGGCACGGTGTGGCAAGGCTCTGCGCAGTTGGTGCTGAGCGGCGGCGCGGGCAGCCGAGACCCACAGGCCTTGCCAGGCCGCTTGCACTGGACCCTGACCCCCACTTGGAACGGTGCGCGTTGGGGCTGGCAGGCCGACTGCTGCATGGCCCAAGCGGCCAGTGTTCAAGTGGGCCTGGGTTGGAACAGTTTGGAAGTTCAGGTAGGCGACCATGCCTCCGTCTGGCCAGCGGCCTTGCTGACGGGCCTGGGCGCGCCTTGGAACACTTTGCAAGCCGATGGCCAGTTGCAGCTGAACACCCGCTCGGTGCAACTGAACTGGGCGCAAGGCCGCATACAAATGAGAGGACAGCTCGAGCTGAGCCTGCAAAACATGTCTTCGCGCTTGAGCCCGGTCAAGCCCATGGGCAGTTACCGGATTGAGCTGTCGGGCACGCCCGAGGGCACCGCCACCCCCAGCTTGCAGCTGAGCACCCTGCAAGGGCCCTTGATGCTTTCGGGCCAAGGCCAGTGGGTGGGTCAACGCCTGCGCTTTACAGGCGAAGCCAGTGCCCAAGAAGGCCACGAGGCTGCTTTTGATAACCTGTTGAACATTCTGGGCCGCCGACAAGGCGTGCGCAGCTTGCTCTCTTTGGGATGAACCCGCTTCATCTACACCCCATGCACCCAGACATGCACCCCGCCATGCACACCCATACACACCAACCATTCACCACCCCCAGCCCCCAGTTGTTGTCACGGGCGGTGCTCTGGCGACAGCCGTTGTTGGTGCTGGCCTGCATGACCGCCATCGCTTTGTGCGCGCCCTCGGTGCTGGCCCAAGCCTCTCGCAAAGAGCCTGTCACACTCAACTTTGTCAATGCCGAAATCGACGCGGTGGCCCGCACGGTGGCCACTTTGTCGGGTGCCAATGTGGTGGTGGACCCACGTGTGAAAGGCACGATGACGCTGTCCAGCACCGTGCCCGTGCCCCCAGCCCAAGCGCTGCGTTTGTTTGCAGCGCAGCTGCGCACGCAAGGCTTTGCACTGGTGGAGTCGGCCGGTTTGTACACGGTGCTGCCCGAAGCCGAGGCCAAACTGCAAAGCAGCACCGTCACAGCTGGGACTGCGCCCGTCAAGAGCGGGCAAATCGTGACGCAGATTTTTCAGCTCAACCACGAGAACGCCAACAACCTCGGTGC
>JACDQO010000385.1 GCA_015657605.1 Limnohabitans sp.
CCCGGCCTTGGGCGCAGCGCCCGTGTCGCCGCGCGAGTTGATCTTGAACCGCCAGCGCGACATCGTGGCTGCCATGACGCGGTTCATGAAGCGCGCCTACCCGGAGCGCCTGACCCCGACCAACCAGACGGCACTGACCATGATGCTGCTGGGCATGATCAACTGGACCTTCACCTGGCTGCGCCCTGGGGGGCCGATCAGCTATGCGGCCTTTGCCGAAGAGGTCATTGCCATGCTTGAAAAGGGTCTGGGTCAGCCCCAGTGAATGGCTCTGCAGATTTAACAATCCGTAATGCATTTCGTTTAGGTAAAATCGAACCTTCACTGTCAGGAGTCATTTTCATGTCCAAAACACCCGCCAAAGCCCCTGCAAAAGCCCCCACCAAAGCCTTTGCCAGTCAGGCCGACTTGACCGAAAAGAAGATCACTTTCGAGCAACTGAGCGCGCACTGCTGGGCCTATACCGCCGAAGGTGACCCCAATTCGGGCGTGATCATCGGGGACCGTTTCATCATGGTGAGCGACGCCACGGCCACCCCCGCCATGGCGCAAGACCTGATCAAGAAGATCCGCACGGTCAGCGACTTGCCGATCAAATACGTGCTGCTGACCCATTACCACGCGGTGCGCGTGTTGGGCGCTTATGCCTACGCCGCCGAAGGCGCGACCGAGATCATCGCCAGCGAAGGCACTTTGGGCCTGATCAAAGAGCGCGGCGCCCAAGACATGAAGAGCGAGATGGAGCGCTTTCCCCGCCTGTTCCGTGGCGCCGACAGCGTGCCTGGCCTGACTTGGCCCACCATGGTGGTGGGCGGCGGAGACCCGACCAAGGGCGAAGTGCCCGGCAAGCTCAGCATCAACTTGGGCGGCGTGGTGGTCCAAATCTGGCACCCTGGCCCAGGCCACACCCGTGGCGACACGATTGCTTGGGTGGAAGAAGAAAAAGTGCTGTTCTCAGGCGACTTGGTCGAGTACGAAGCCGGTGTCTATACGGGCGACGCTCAGCTCGAAGAGTGGCCAGCCACACTCGAAGCCCTGCGCGCCCTGAAGGCCGAATTCATCGTGCCAGGTCGTGGCGAAGCCATGAAGGGCAACGCCAACGTCAACAAGGCCTTGGATTACACCAAGCGCTGGGTCGAGACCCTTTACAAAGCAGGTAAAGAGGCTGTGGCCGCGAAGATGGACCTCAAAGCCGCCATGGCCCACACCCGCCAAAGCATGGACCCGGTCTTTGGCCATGTGTTCATTTACGAGCATTGCCTGCCGTTTGACGTGACGCGCGCTTATGACGAAGCCAGCGGCATCAAAAACCCACGCATTTGGACTGCCGAGCGCGACATGGAAATGTGGAAAGCGCTGCAAAGCTGAAGCCTGACATAACCTCATAAAAAACCCCGCACAGTCAGACTGGCGGGGTTTTTTGTTGGGAGGCCAGAGGGTGTGCGGGTCCAGCCCGGTTTTCAGGGGCGAGTCAGGTCTTGGATGTCCAGCTCGTAAGCGCGCAAGCGCCGAGCCACCCGCGTCCTCTGCTCGGGCGTCGTAGTGTTGTGCAGCAGGGCCAGATTTTCACAAGCTCTTTGGGAGAGGCTTTGCAGCACGGCCCGTTGTGCAGGATCTGTGGGGTTCAGCCAGCGCTGCCAAACGCCCCACAACTGGGCTTCGGCTTGGGCAGGGGTCATGCCACTTTGGGCCACGCGTTGCAAGGTGGACAGCAAATCTTGTTGGCGGCGTTGACGGTCGCGTCGGCCCCACTCGGCGGTCCAGGGCGATTGCGCCAGTTGGGCCTTGAGCAAGCCGATTTGCGCTGGGTTCAACTCACCGTAAAACGAGTTGAAGCGGTTCACCGCTTTGTCCAAGCGGCGCTCCAGCCGGGCTTGTGCATCCCCCTGCAACCATTCTTTTTCCCAATCCTCGTTTTTGCTTTCCCATTGGCGAGCGATGTGGCTCAGTTGCCTTGGGCCCAGCGCCAAAACGACCGGGGCCGCTTGCACCACCGCTTGGCGCATCAAGACATCCAGTCGGGCTTGGACATCGGTGGCCACGCTGCAGACTTGATCGGCTTGCAAAGGGCCGGTGGACAGCTGCCCGATGCGTTGCAGCACCTCGCCATACCCCGCCAACTCTTCGCGGCGGTGCCATTGGTAGAGCTTGTCGATGGCCTCTTTCGCCGCTGGCGTCTGGGCGCTGCTGAACGACACCGTGCTGTCGAGCCACCAATAAGACAGCGTAGGCAGCTGCTGGTAACCGAGTTTGATGGCGCTGCAACCTTGCAAGGCGATCAAGATCAGCAGTGCCAGGAGACCTCTGAATGCGACGATCATTGCAGTCCACTGGCTTGCAAGGACCAACCGACCAAGAACCCAACTGGGGTGGTCGATACCAGGTTGTTGTCGGTGACCCTGACGCTCCAGGAACCTTGGAGGCTGGTGAGTGACTGCAATGGGTTGGCAGCCAAAGTGGTTTCGTAGAGCTGACCGCCAACCAAGCAAGAGCCTGGGCTGTTGACTCCCTGAAGAGGCAAGTTAAGCACCGTACCGTTGGGCATCAGCAGTTGAGCGCTCAGTTCGTTGATTTGTGCATGGCCAATGCACAGACCCACATTCAGCGATTGCACGCGTTGAATGGAACAGGCGCTGAATTGCCTGTTGACAGCTTGGGCTTGCGGATCGATCCTGGTGCCACTGCTCAACCCATCGGCATAAGCCAGTGGCAGCAGACACTGCGTGCTCG
The DNA here is from genome assembly GCA_015657605.1 of Limnohabitans sp. Lineage (GTDB taxonomy): Bacteria > Pseudomonadota > Gammaproteobacteria > Burkholderiales > Burkholderiaceae_C > Limnohabitans_A. The sequence goes on from JACDQO010000385.1 coordinate 2,731, forward strand.
AGCCACCGGATGGACTGGATCCGCCTCCACAACCCGTCAGAATCAAAATGCCCGTTAATCCGGTGCAAACAAGCTTCAGTGGAAAATGACGCATGACAATTGAGCCCTTTGGGGTGAATGATAGGCCCGATGCGGGACAACGATAATTTACCCGTTCTGATGATCGGCAGAAACCTGTGCCCACTTTTGAAAGTTTGAACGCCATGACCGCCACCCCTTTCCCCATCGATGTGGTCGTGATGGCCGCTGGCAAAGGCACCCGCATGAAAAGCCGCCTGCCCAAGGTGCTGCAACGCCTGGCCGGGGTGCCGCTGGTGCAGCATGTGTTGAACACAGCAGCGCAACTGAACGCCCGGTCGGCCGTGGTCATCACCGGCCACGGGGCCGAGCAGGTTGAGCCCTTGGTGCTGGCCCCGGGCCACGCACTGGCCGTGCAGTGCGTGCGCCAGGAACCCCAGCTGGCACCGGCCACGCCGTGCAGCAGGCCGTGCCCGTGCTGCCCGACGATGGGGTGGTGGTGGTCTTGTCGGGTGATGTGCCTTTGACCCAAGCCGACACCTTGCAGGCGCTGATCACCCAATGCGGCGGCAACCAGCTGGCGCTGCTCACCATCGACTTTGCCGATCCGACGGGATACGGCCGCATCGTGCGGCAGGGTGACGCGGTGCAAGCCATCGTGGAACAAAAAGACGCGACCGATGCGCAGCGCCAGATCAACGAGGTCTACAGCGGCATCATGGCCTTGCCTGCCCGGCTGCTCAAAGCCTGGCTGACCCGACTGGACAACCAGAATGCCCAAGGCGAGTACTACCTGACCGATGTGGTCAAGTTCGCTGTGGCCGATGGTGTGCCTGTGGTGGCCCACAAGATCACCGACCCGGTGCAGGTGGCGGGTGTGAACAGCCCGGTGCAGCTGGCCGAGCTGGAACGCGCCCACCAACTGCGCCAAGCGCACCGCCTCATGGAGCAAGGCGTGCGCCTGAAAGACCCGGCCCGATTTGACCTGCGGGGCCAACTGGTCTGCGCGCAAGACGTCGAGATCGACGTGAACTGCATTTTTGAAGGCCGCGTGTCTTTGGGCGAAGGCGTGAAGATCGGTGCGAATTGCGTCATCGCCAACTGCAGCATCGAGGCCGGTGCGGTCATCCACCCCTTCACCCTCATCGACGGCGAAAAGCTGGGCGTGAGCGTGGGCGCGGGGGCCTTGATTGGCCCCTTTGCCCGCCTGCGCCCCGGTGCGCAGCTGGGCGCTGAGGTGCACATTGGCAACTTTGTCGAGGTCAAAAATTCAACGATGGCCAAGGGCGCCAAAGCCAACCATTTGGCTTATCTGGGCGACGCCACGGTCGGCGAACGGGTGAACTACGGTGCAGGCAGCATCACCGCCAACTACGACGGCGCCAACAAACACCGCACTGTGATCGAAGCCGACGTGCACATCGGCAGCAACTGCGTCTTGGTGGCCCCGGTGACGATTGGCGCGGGCGGAACGGTGGGCGGTGGCTCCACCATCACCAAAAGCACCGAACCAGGGGCCTTGAGCGTGGCGCGCGGCAAGCAAATCAGCATCGCGAACTGGGCTCGGCCACAGAAGCAGCCCAAAGCCTGAGTTCGCTTGCTCAGGGGCCCTTTCAGCAGCGCTGTTCAGCGCTGTGTATCTGACTTTTCAGGGCAGCCCAGGCCATGCGGTCCACCCGACTTGGGGCAAGTAACTTCAGCCAGCGACCCAGATGCGCGATGGGGCTCATGAGCACATCGCGCTGGCGTCGCTCAGCGCCTTGCAAGATTTTTTGCACGCACACGTCGACGGGCATGGCCTTGTCTTCGCTGAGGCCGCTGGAGCCTGCTGGCTGGCCCAGGGCATTGAAGCCGCGGCGGCGGATGTCGGTGGCCACCACGCCGGGGTAGGCAATCGTCACCGACACCCCATCGCTCAGCAATTCGGTGCGCAGCGCTTCCATGAAGCCATTCATCGCAAATTTGCTGGTGCAGTAAGCCGTGCGACCCGGCACACCCACCAAGCCCGCCAGCGATGAGACCGCCACGATGCGGCCTCGTGAGGCTTTGAGGTGCGGCAGTGCGGCGTGCGTGCACCAGATCGTGCCCCACAGGTTGACCTGCATGAGCTCTTCGTACCAAGCCAAATGGGCTGCTTCCACATCTTGCAGCAGGGCGTGAGCAGAAATACCGGCGTTGTTGATCAGTGTGTCGATCCGGCCAAACTGCGTCACGGTCTGTGCGATCAGGGCTTCGCAATCTGCGCGCACGCTGACGTCGGTGGGCACGCACAACACCTGCGCCCCGTGCTGGCGGCAGCCAATGGCCACAGCATCGAGCTTGGCCACCTGGCGGGCGGCCAACACCAAAGCGACGCCCTGACCATGGGTTTGCGCCAATTGCTTGGCCATTTCTGCGCCGATGCCGTCGGAAGCGCCGGTGATGACGATGACGTTCATATTGTGTTTCCTGTCTACCGTGTTCAGGCCAAGATGGGTGTTTTTTCAGGGTCTGTCCGTTGAAAGCACCTGTGCTGCGAGGCAACCATCATGGCTTCAGAGGGTGCCTGTTGCTTGTGCCCGAGATGACAAGGGCCAAGTCGTCGTGAACTTGGCGCGTTTGGTGGCAAAAAACGCTTTCACGTTGCGCACATTGGCGTCTTGGGTGAACAGGCTTTGGCTGATCGCCAAGTAGTGCGGCATGTCGCGCGACTGCACCACCAGCATGAAGTCGGGGCCGGGGGGACACGCGCCAGCACTGCTGTACCGCGTCGTGCGCCACGGCGTGGGCCTCGAAGGCGTCCAGGTGTTCGCTACCTTGTCTGTCCAGCGACACCTCGACCAAGGCGCTCAGGCCGTGGCCCAGCGTGGCGCTGAGCTTGTCGGCGCTCAGAACCGCCACCTGACGCTCAATCCAGCCGCCATCGGTCAGCCGCTTGACGCGGCGCAGGCAAGTGGGGGGCGACACGTTCACCCGCTCGGCCAGTGCCACATTGCGTGACTGCTGGCATCGCGCTGCGAGGGC
>JACDQO010000386.1 GCA_015657605.1 Limnohabitans sp.
CGATTGAAGTCCAATGTCCAAGCATCCTTGACCAGAACACGTGGAATGCGGCTCAGCATAAGCGTTCCGGTGAGGTGCTCAGAAGTTCGCAGAAGAACGCAACGGTAAAGAACTTCTATCTGTTGCGTGATTTTATGTATTGCGGTCATTGCGGTCGTCCGATCAGTGGAAGGATCATTAAGTCCCGTGCTGAGTCGTCTTACTACTGCCCGAACAAAGAACGTGTTTGGGTTGAAAAGGGCGGATCAGAAACACCATGGAAAAGGGGCATGGGTTGTGGCTTTGCTCGTGCCATGAACATTCCACAGACAGATAAGTTGGTTTGGGAACTGGTCACATCACTTCATGCGAAGTCAAGCACACTGAAAGAAGAGGTCAAGAATCGGTTGCTCAAAGAGAGCGGCATCAAGATTCGCACCAATGCTGAGATCAGAGCATTACAGGCAAAGATTCGCAGGCTTCAGAAGAGCTATGGCTCTATGAGCGAAACGCTTGGCAATCTTGAAGCGAATAAGTTGATCGGCAAGATCAATGATGTGAGTTACGACACCACAGTTCAGCGAATTCGGGATGAACTCGGCAACATTGAAACTGAGCTTGCCAGCGCACGGCTTGAACTGGCTGGTACTGCGGAATCACGGAAGTGGGTGAACTGGTTGAAAGCGTTTGGCGACGAAGTAGAGAAGCTGGACGCATTGACTGATGAACAGAAGAAGGAATACATCGGTGGCTTGGTAAAGCGGATTGATGTGCTCTACGAATCTGAAAACCGAGAACATCACTTAACGCTGACCATGCATCTGCCCATCGTTAATGACGGCATCAAGAAGTTGCGATCTGGGCGTGAGGGACGGGAATACGAAGTGACTCCAGGAACAGACAAAATCAGTCTGGTCTCCAAAAAAAAAGACGCAAGAGGATAGAAATTTATGAAAACAAAAATTACTCACTACCTGAACCAGTCTGTCACGGTGGAGTAGAAGACACAAGATCCCATCGCCTTGAACCCCAAACGGTTAATTTGCAGTCTGGTTCTGCTTGGTGTTAATTTCTGCACTTTCCCGCGCACTGCGCATTTAATCCGCACCGATCCATGACGATTCATTCCGCCTTGCCACACCCGCGCACCCCGTCTTATGGCCTGTCCCATGTTCGAGGGTTTGACGACCAGCCCTTGAGCAACGCTTGCTTGCACGAATTGCTGGCTCAAGCGGTGCAGCGCTGGCCTGATCGCGATGCCGCCATTTTTTGCGCCGAAGGCATACGCTGGAGTTGGGCTGAATTTCAAAGCCAAGTGAATGCGGCTGCAGCCGCCTTGCATGCGCTGGGTGTGCGGCATGGCGACAGGGTGGGCATCTGGTCACCCAACCGATCCGAGTGGTTGGTCACGCAATTTGCCACGGCCCGCCTGGGGGCGATTTTGGTCAACATCAACCCTGCTTACAGGGTGGCCGAGTTGGCCTATGCGCTCAACAAAGCCAGTGTGTCGGTTTTGGTCAGTGCCAGCCGTTTCAAAACCAGCGATTACTTGGGCATGCTGGTTCAGCTGGGCTTTGGCACAGCCGACACCCAACTGCCGACTTTGCGGCATGTGATCCGCTTGGGTGCAGGGGGACATGCCGACATGCTGGATTGGTCGGCCTTGATGGCACAAGGCCACACGAGCCTGCCCGATGCGCAAAGCTTGAACGCTCACCAGGCCATCAACATCCAGTTCACCAGTGGCACCACGGGCGCGCCCAAAGGGGCGACGCTGACGCACCACAACATCGTGAACAACGCCATCGCGGTGCGCCTGCATGCGGCTGTCTGAGCAAGATCGCCTGTGCATTCCGGTCCCGCTGTACCACTGCTTTGGCATGGTGTTGTCGGTGCTGGCCTGCACTTCGGTTGGGGCGGCCATGGTGTTTCCGGGTGAGGGTTTTGACCCGGTGGACACACTCGCTGCCGTTCAGGCCGAGCGCTGCACGGCTTTGCACGGCGTGCCGACCATGTTCATCGCCGAGCTCGACCATCCCGAGTTTTCTAAATTCGATTTGAGCACCTTGCGCACCGGCATCATGGCGGGTGCGCCTTGCCCCATCGAGGTGATGCGGCGGGTTCAGTCGCTCATGCACATGCGCGAGGTGACCATTGCGTATGGCATGACGGAGACCAGCCCGGTGAGCTTTCAAAGCGCCACCGACGACCCGCTCGACAAGCGGGTCACCACCGTGGGCCGCGTCTTGCCTCACCTCGAAGTGCGCATCGTCGACACGCAGGGCCAAACCGTGCCGATTGGCGAAACGGGCGAACTGTGCACGCGGGGTTATTCGGTCATGCAGGGCTACTGGGACGAGCCAGAGCGCACGGCCGACACCATCCAAGACGGCTGGATGCACACGGGCGACTTGGCCACCATGGATGCAGAGGGTTACTGCAACATCGTGGGGCGTCTCAAAGACATGGTGATCCGCGGTGGCGAGAACATCTACCCGCGAGAGATCGAAGAGTTTTTGTTTCGCCATCCCAAAATTGCCGCTGTGCAAGTGTTCGGTGTGCCGGACGAGCGTTATGGCGAACAGCTGTGTGCTTGGGTGGTTCAGCGCCCGGGTGCCGACTGCACCGAACAAGAGCTGCGGACCTTTTGTGAGCAAAACATCGCGCACTTCAAAGTGCCTCGTTACATCCGCCTGGTCGAAGAGCTCCCGGTCACGGTCACGGGCAAGCCGCAAAAGTTTTTGATGCGCGAGGCCATGGTGGCCGAATTGGGCCTGAACCGCTCGGCGTCGGCCTGAATCTGAATCCTTCGTGAAGCCTTCACCATCGTCCAGATCCATTGAGGTCCTGTCTTCGGGCGTTCATGGCAAAGGCGTGTTTGCCACTCGTCACATGGCCGCATGTGAACGGGTCATCGAGTACGTGGGTGAGCGCATCAGCATGGCCGAAGCCATTCGTCGCCACCCGCACGACGCGGCCCAGCCTGACCACACGTTTTACTTCCACCTGGACGATGGTCGGGTCATTGATGCGCTGTACGGTGGCAACGACTCGAAGTGGATCAACCATTCGTGTCGCCCCAACTGTGTGCCCGATGAGGTGAAAGGCCGCATTTACATCCTGACGCGCAGGCCCGTCTTCAAAGGCGAGGAGCTGACCTTTGACTATGGCCTGTTCAGCGACGAACCGATGACCGATGCGCTGAAAGCCCGGTATGTTTGCCGTTGTGGCGCCCCCAAATGCCGAGGCACGATGTTGTCGGACTGAGCGCTCAGACTCAGAGGCCTTCCCCCGCCGATTAAAAGCCTTGGCGTTTTTGGTCGCGCAGCATGAACAGGTAAAGGCTTTCCACCTTCTCGCGTGCCCAAGGGGTTTGCGCAAACATCTGAGCTGGAGCCGATGCTTGGCTCGTGGGTGAAGCAGCGCACAGGGGGATGCGTTGGCCCAGATCGTCCCAGCCATAAAAGTCGGCCAATTGGGTCACGATGGCCTCTAGCGTGAGACCATGCAGCGGGTTGCGTGCTTGTGATGGCTGATGGGGCCGCGGCAAGTGAGTTGCTGGCTGTCGTGCGGAAGGCAAATCATCTGGGTCAGGGGCGGTACCAGGGTCGGTGCTGGATGTGGGGTCTTCGGCGTGCATGGCCCGATTGTCAGCGCAAAAAGCCCAGTTGCTCGGCATTTGGACCCGTCGGTGTCTTGCCGCACAGTCGGTGAGCTTGCTGGGCCATAGGCTCAAGCTTTGCCAAGAGCGCGATGCCCGATGACTGTTGCCGAACTGAATCCTTCCGACTTGCGTCTGACCGTGGACCACACTTCATTGGGTTTTGAGGACACGTTCGAGTTGCGGGGGGTGCCGCTGTCCTGGGTGGGTCAAGAGCGTGCCGAGACGGCGGCCCGGTTTGGTTTGCAGATGCGCCAGCCAGGCTACAACCTGTTGGTGCTGGGTTCAGCGGGCATGGGCAGAACCAGCATGCTGACCGCCATGTTGCACGAACAAGCGGCCTTGCGTCCCGTGCCCCCGGACCTGTGCTTTTTGAACAACTTTGAGCAAGCCGACCAGCCCCTGGCGCTGCGGTTGCCCGCGGGACAAGGTCGACGCTTAGAGCAAGGCATGGCTTTGTGGGTGCAGGCCATTCAGGAGGACGTGCCACAGCGTTTGCTTCAAGCCGATTTCTGGGCCGCACGCCAAGAGCTTGAGCAGACCTTCAAGGCCCAAACAGAGGCCGCCTATGCAGCGCTGACCGGCTACGCGCAGGCGCACCATTTCGCGGTGGTTCGCGATCAAGGGCATATGGTGTTCACACTGAAAGACGCTCAAGGGACGCCGGTGACCGCGAGCAAAGCCTTGTTGCTCAGCCCAGCCGAGCGCAAGGCCCTGACGCGGCCGAAGAGGCGCTGCGGGCGGAGATGGATCATTACCTTGAGGTCGTTCGCGCCACAGAGTGCGCCATGGCCCAAGCGCTGGATGTTTTGCGCCAGCGCTTTTTGAGGCCGGTTTTTGCGCATGGCTTGGCCCAGTTGCGTCAACAGCTGAATTTGCCGATTGACAGCGATACCCGGTTGGCGGCCTACATGGACCAAGTCTTGCAAGCCCTGCTTGAAAAAAACCGCCTGCTGGTGCCTGGTGAGGATGAGGCCACGCGGCGGACCGACTTGGCTGAACTGCTCTCATGCCTGAGCGTGAACTTGGTGGTGGACCACCATGCCGCTCAAGGGGCACCGGTGGTTGTGGAGGAGAACCCGGAGTTCAGAAATCTGTTTGGCGGCATGGCCGAAGACGAAGCGCCGATGAGCGACTTTGCGCGCTGGCGTGCGGGAAGTTTGCTGCGGGCCCACGGCGGTTTTTTGCTGTTGCACCTGCAAGACTTGTTGGCCGATGCGCCTGTCTGGGAAAGGCTGCGCCGCCTGATGCGCAGTGGACAGCTGGAGTCATCAGGAGCTTCTCCCCGTTTTTCTCCAGGTCTGATTGGTGAGGCGCTGGATGTGAATGTCAAGCTGGTGCTGATCGCTTCGGTC
>JACDQO010000038.1 GCA_015657605.1 Limnohabitans sp.
CAGGCTTGTCGCTTCAGTTCACCACGTCTTTGATGCGCGGCCAAGTGTTGCGGATGTGCTCGCCCATGATGCGGGACAGGGCGCGGCCGTCGCGCGCGGCCAATGCCTCCATCATTTGCGCATGTTCGGCCATGGCGGCGCTCCAGTTTTCCGGCGTGGCGTTGCCGCTGTAGCGCAAACTTCGCATGCGCTTGCTCAAAGTGGCATGGGTCATGCTCAAGGTGTCGTTGTCGGCCAGCGCAATCAGCGCATCGTGGATGCGCTGGTTCAGCGCGAAATAGGCCGGTCTTTCCCGCGCTTCATAAAAGACCTGCATTTGCCGGTGCATCTCCAAGATCTCGTCGATTTTTTCTTGGCTGGCCTGACAGGCCAGCTCTCCTGCATAGGACTCCACCAGTGCGATCACATCGAGCATGTCGCGGGCGTCTTTGGCCGAAAAAACCTTCACGATGGCGCCGCGCAAAGGCAAGAGTTCGACCAGGCCCTCGGCCGTCAGCACTTTGATGGCTTCGCGCACAGGGGTGCGGGAAACACCCAGCAACTGGGCCACCTCCATCTCTTGGATGCGCTCACCCGGACGCAAGCGCAAGGACACGATCATGTCGCGCAAGCGGTTGGTGACTTCTTCGTGGAGCGTGACGCGCTCTATCAAACTGGAGGGATCTGGTGAGGTCATGGTTGCCAAGTATCGGGGAAAACCAGAGCTTGACCCGCTCTGTGCACCCGCTAGGATTATCCGTAATTACGGATTACAGACCACTGCCTCCCAATTTTTATGGAAGTTTTCCAGATGTCTTTGCCCACCCTGGCTCTTTTCACTGGCGATCCGGCGGGCATCGGCCCCGAGTTGGTCGAAAAAATGCTGCAAAACCCGACTTGGCACAAGCAAGCGCGGGTCATCTTGATCGGCAAAAGGACACCATCAAAGTCCCCCAAGAGGTGCTCTGGCACGAGTGGAGCGGCTACCGAGCCCCCACTTTTGAGCGCGGCATGGCCAACGCCCACAACGGCCGCTACATGATCGAAGCTTTGGCCGCCGGGGTGGACTTGGTGATGGCAGGCCAAGCCGATGCTTTTTGCTTTGCCCCTTTGAACAAGTCCGCCCTGCGCCAAGGCGGCATGAGCCAAGAAGACGAACTGCGCTGGTTTGCCGAGCACATGCACTACCGCGGCGTGTGCGGCGAACTCAATGTGCTGAAAAACCTCTGGACAGCACGCGTGACCTCGCACGTCCCCCTGAACGAAGTCTCCAGCTTGCTCAGCCCGGACAAAGTGGCCGATGCGATTCGCATGATCTCGCAGGCCCTGCAGGCCTCTGGCGTCACCAGCCCGCGCATCGCGGTCTGTGGACTCAATCCGCACAACGGGGACAACGGCAACTACGGCGACGAAGAGGGCCGCATCATCACGCCAGGTGTGCAGCAAGCCGCCGCCATGGGTTTTGCAGCCGATGGTCCATTCCCAGCCGACACCGCCTTTGTGCGTGCCATCCGCTCGCCGGGCGGCTATGACGGCGTGGTGACCATGTACCACGACCAAGGGCAGATCGCCATGAAGCTGATGGGCTTTGAGCAAGGCGTGACGGTGCATGGCGGCCTGCCCTGCCCCATCACCACACCGGCCCACGGCACCGCTTACGACATTGCAGGTCAGGGCGTGGCCAACCCACAAGCCATGACCAATGCTTTTGAACTGGCCACCCGCATGGCCAACGCCCACCGCCAGCACGCCACCCCATAACGACGCCAAAACTTGAAGGAGACCTTGTCATGAAGCTGAAGAAAATCCTGCTCGCTGCCCTGCTGGCCACCCCTTTGCTGGGTCTGGCCCAAAACTACCCCACCAAGCCAGTGCGCATCATGGTGGGGGCCAACGCAGGCGGTGGCACCGACATCATTGCCCGCATGCTGGCCGAGAAAATGGGCGAGGCCTTCAAAGGTTCCTTTGTGGTGGACAACAAGCCCGGAGCCTCCAACACGATCGCCGCCGACCTGACCGCCAAAGCCCCTGCTGACGGCCACACCTTGCTGGTGGCCACCAACACCGGGCAAGCCATCGCACCGCACCTGATCAAGCTCAGCTACGACCCGATCAAAGACCTGACCCCCGTGGGCTTGATCGTCACGGTGCCCAACGTGCTGGTGGTGGGGGCCAACGTGCCCGCCAACAACGTGGCCGAACTGGTGTCTTTGATGAAAGCCAAGCCCAACGAATTCAAGTACGCGTCTTCTGGCGTGGGCAGCACCCAGCACATCGCGGGCGAAGGGTTCAACCTGGCTGCGGGCGTCAAGAGCATCCATGTGCCCTACCGGGGCAGCAGCCAGGCGCACCTGGACATCATCGGCGGCAATGTGCAGATCATGTTCGACACCACCTCCTCGGCCATGGGCCAGATCAAGGCGGGCAAATTCAAACCCTTGGCCTTGACCACGGCCACCCGCAGCAGCGAGTTGCCGCAAGTGCCCACGTTGGCCGAAGCCGGTGTGCGTGGTTTTGAGATGAGCACTTGGTACGGCATGTTCGTGACCACCGGCACGCCGCCCGATGTGGTGGCCCGACTGCAAAGCGAGTTGGCCAAAATTGTGAGGATGCCCGACATCCAAACCAAACTCAAAGGCCTGGGCGGCGAACCCAGCACCATGACGCCCGAGCAGTTTGCTCAAATGAACCGTCAGGAATTCGATCGTTTTGGTGACCTGATCAAGAAGGCCAACATCAAGCTGGAGTGATCACCGCACCCTCGGCAACCCATGACCCCGTGAGCGAAGCTTGGGTCGGGGCTGCCAGCGGGTCATGCATCGTTGCAAGGCATGAACACATGCTTGGTTTCCATGAAGTCGTTCAGGCCTTCGACGCCATGCAAACGCCCAAACCCGCTTTGGCGATAACCACCGGTTTCGATTTCGGCAAACAAGCGGTTGTGGGCGTTCACCCACACATTGCCAAATTTGACGCGCCGGGTGATTTGGCGGGCAGCGCGGTAGTCGGCGGTCCAGACTGAGGCGGCCAGGCCGTAACGTGTCGCGTTGGCGCGCTGCACCGCTTCCTCGTCTGAAGTGAAGGTCTCCAGTGTGATCATCGGGCCAAAAATTTCGTCCTGAACAAAATGGCTGCTCAGGTCTTGCGTGGCCACGAGTGATGGCGTGATGAAAGCACCGCCGCGAGGCGTGTCATCGGGCACATGCCCGGCCAACAACACACGGCAATCCGTCGCAGCCGCGCGCACCTCTTCCAGCAAGCGGGCCTGGTTGCGCTGATCGATCAGCGGGCCCATGGCCGACGTGGGCAGCTTGCCTGGCCCCACTTTGACCTGAGCCAAAGCCTGGGTCAGTTGCTGAGAAAAGTCAGCGGCCACCGATTCGTGCACCAGCACCCGGCTGATGGCGGTGCACATTTGCCCCGCCATGACGCATGCGCCGCCCACAATGCCGCGCACAGCCGCTTCCAGGTGGGCATCCGAGCGCACAATGGCCGGTGCCTTGCCGCCCAACTCCAGCGAGAGGCGGGTCAGGTTCTTGGCGGTGGACAACGCAATTTGCTTGCCCACATGGGTCGAACCAGTGAAGCTGATGACGTCCACCTCGGGGTGCGCACACAGGTGCTGCGTGGCTTCGCTGCCCTGCTCCACAAAAGAGTGGATCACGCCCGCCGGAATGCGCTCGTCCACCACCAAACAAGCCATCACCTGGGCATGCACCAAAGCGGTTTGGTGCGCCGCCTTGATGACCACGGTACACCCTGCAGCGAGTGCTGGTGCCAAAGAGCGAACCAGCAAAGTCACAGGCGCGTTCCAAGGCACGATGATGGCGGCCACACCAATGGCTTCGCGATCGATGTGCGAATACACATCCGGCTCCATCTCGATGACACGCCCAAACAGATTGCGTGTCAGCCCAGCGTAGTAGCGCAGCTCAGAAATACCGGCCAAGACTTCGCCCTCGGCCTCGCGTTGCAACTTGCCATTGAGTTGCACCAAGGTCTGCACCACTTGCGCCTTGTTCTGCTCCAAACGGTCGGCGAACACACGCAGCACGTCCGAGCGCAGCTTGGGTTGCTGGGCCCAGGTGGTGCGCTCAAAAGCAGCACGGGCGCTGGCAATCGCCGCATCCACTTCGGGCAAGGTGGCGTCCACAAAATGCGCGGCCACCTCACCGGTGGCCGGATCGATCGAGTCACCCCGCCTGTGAGCGTCGTAGCCCTTGACCCATTGGCCGTCGATGTAGTTTTCTGCAATTTGCATGGCGCAAGGCTTTCCATGTGCAGACCGGTAGCCCTGAGCGTGTGGCCATGCCGGTCGGTTTTGAGCATCCGACACCCCAGCGGCACCGGCAATGGTTAGCATGCTAATCAAATTACCGGGCAAACACCAGCGACCCGTGGGACAGCTTGGCTAGGGTTAAACCCTGATCAAGTGGTCCGGTTTCAAGCCAAGCGCTTGAGCGCTTGTGGCTTGAGCCAAACCAGCAGCAGACTCACACCGGTGGAGGCCAACAAGGCCCCGGCAAACGGGGCAAGCGTGGGCACGCTGGTGGGGAAACTGGCCGCCAACAGGCCTGCCGAAAAACTGCCCCGCTGACCCAACCGGGCAACACGGCACCCAACAGCCCCGCCACCGCGCCGGCGACCGCCGCAGTGGGTGTCATGCGTTGCCAAAGGCCCAACAAGACCGGCACCACCGCCGTGGCGCACAACAAATCGGCAATCAAGAAAAGACGCAGCACCGACAAGCCTTGCAGCGACACCCACACCACCGGCAACATCAGCAGCACCGTGATCCAACGTGCAGCGCCCAGCGACACTTGCGGCCGGGCCGTGACCACCAAGGAAGCAATCCCGCTTTGCAGCGTGTCCACCGACGAAGCCACCAAAGCAACCGCCAACACCAACACAGGCAAAGCCAGCCAAGCTGGCGCATCGGACAACAAGGCAAAGAAGGGGATGGGGGGCGAGCCTGGATTCTTGCCCATGGCCATGCACAGCATGCCCAACGCACCCATGGCCAACATCACCGGCACGGTGAGCGCCCCGCCCAACAAAGCGCCTTTGCGCAACTCGGTGTCGCTGCGTGCCGACCACACACGCTGCCAATAGCCTTGGTGAAAAATATTGGCGGCGGTCACCGCAATCAAAAGCGTCAGCGCCACGTTGAGGGACACCTCGATCGGTGCCGCAGGCCAAGCTTGGGTGATGGCGTTTTGGGGCAAACTGAACAGGGTGACCCCAATCACGATGGCCAGCAAGGCCAACAGCAACCAAGCTTGCCAACGGTCGGTGACCATGCTCGCCCGCAAACCACCCCAGGTGGTGTAGACCAAGGTGGTGACCGCCACGGCCACAATGACCACGCTGCCGGGCAGCTCGGACAACAAGCCGGTGATGGCTCCAATGGCGGTCAACTCGGCCGTGATGAAACACAGCATGTACAAGACCGACAAGGCGCTGACCCACAAACGCAGGCCTTGGCCAAAACGCTCTTGGGCAAATTCGGCAATGGTGCGGCCTTGGGGCATCTGCTGGCGTATGGCAGGACCCAACCAAGCCAAGAGCAAAAATGGCAGCGCGGCCGACAAGGCGTAACCCACCAAAGCGACAGGCCCCACAAACGCGCCGATCTCGGGCGGTACAAACAAAATCCACGCGCCCATGCCGGATGCCAAAAATGACAAACCCAAGGCGGTTGAATTTTGTGAGCCCCTGGCGGTGAGGTAGTCGTCAAGACTGGCCACGGGTGTGCGGTCGCGCAAGGCAACCCAGATGAAAAAAACAAGTGCCGCAAAAATAGCGGCCGCGGTGGCGTACAGCATGTCGCGCTTCCTCCGCCGGTATGAGCCGGATCAGGTTCCAGGGTCAGCGTCGAGTCAGACGCAATCTCAGCTCCTTTCGGAACTCCCCTGGCGACGGGTTGATAAAAATGATGCGATGTCCCTTTGACGGGGACGGTGGATTCTAGGTCATGTCGGCTGGGCCAGACTCAAGCGCCGCTGGGGCGCACCATCTTGCAGCTGCTGGGCATGCGCGCCTGCTCGGGCTTGATTTGGGCGCACCAGCCCTCGAAACCAATTAACCTGAACCTTCGACATCAAAGGG
>JACDQO010000387.1 GCA_015657605.1 Limnohabitans sp.
CCGGCGAAAAAACCCAAACAGACCAAAGCCCCCAAGCCGCCCACCGACAAAGGTTCGGCAGAAAGCAAGTCTGAGCGCGACAAACGCCTGATTCGCGAATGCCGGGGCCGACCCAATGCCGGGGCGTGCGAGGGCTACGCCAGCTGAGGCCGTCAAGGACCGTTGTTCAGCGCTGCCCGCGATGGACTAGACCCACCAATGCGCCAAACCACTGGCGCGCACACTGGGGCGCTCAATCGCCACTTCGAGCAAACCGGCTTCGGCCTCGACCAAGGTGAACTGTTCGCGGGCCCGGGTGATGCCGGTGTAGACCAGCTCGCGGCTGAGCACCTCGGCGCCGCCTGGGGGCAGCACCAGCGCGGTGTGCTCGAACTCTGAGCCCTGGCTTTTGTGCACCGTCATGACAAACGCGGTGTCGACCTGGGCCAAGCGCATGACGCTCACCGAGCGCAGGGCTTCACCGTCCAAAAACCAAACCTTGGGCTTGCCTTCGGTGTTGGGCAACACCACGCCCACGTCACCGTTGAAAACGCCCAGCTGAGCGTCGTTGCGCGTGACCATGACGGGCCGCCCCTCGTACCACTCGCCCTGAATGCGCAGCAGACCCGCATCGGCCAGGGCTTTTTGCACCGCCGCATTCAGCGCAAGCGTGCCCCACTCACCCTGGTGTACGGCGCACAAAATGCGAAACCGCTCAAAGGCTTTGAGCACACTGCTGACCCATTTGGCGTGCTCTTCAGCGCCCTGCACTGCCGGGCCGGTTTGCATGAGGTGCAAATAGTTCGCGTAAGAAGGCCTGCCCGATTCGCCCAGCGCCAAGGCGCAAACGGCCTGGGGGCTGCTCGGCTGGAGTGCCAGCAGCGGCGAGGCCACCGAGTGGTCTGCGCCACCCAAGCAGGCTCGAGCTGCAGCCGCATCGCCCCGGTTCACCGCCAGCGCCAACTGCCCAATGGCCCCTTTGAAGCGGCGGCTTTGGCGCAGCATCACCGTCTGCTGGGCCAGCACGGGGGACGGATCGGGCACCACCCATTCGGATACCAGCGTCTGCCCCGTCACGGCCTGCACAAACTGCGCCGTGGCCGCGCTGTAGCGGCCCGCTGCAGCGTCTTGGCACAGGTCGCCCAGCACCGCACCGGCTTCGACCGAAGCCAGCTGGTCTTTGTCGCCCAACAACACCAAGCGCGCCGTGGGCGGCAAGGCCTGCAGCAAGGCGTCCATCATTTCCAGGTGCACCATCGAGGCTTCGTCCACGATCAGCACATCCACATCGAGCGGGTTGGCCGCGTGGTGGCGAAACTGGCGTGTGTCTGGCCGTGCGCCGAGCAGCGAATGCAGCGTGCGTGCCGGGCCCATGCGGGCGATCAGCGCGCTCAAATCCAAGCCCGCATCGGCAGGCACGGGCAAGCGGGTCAAGGCATCGTCGATCGACTGCTTCAGGCGCGCCGCCGCCTTGCCGGTGGGCGCAGCCAGTGCCACGCGCAGCGGGCTGCCGTCCGGGTGCAGCGCCAGCAGCAGCGCCAGCAAGCGTGCGGCGGTGTAGGTCTTGCCGGTGCCAGGCCCGCCGGTGATGACCGACAGCCGAGCACGCAGCGCCACAGCGCAAGCCACCTTTTGCCAGTCGATGACATGGGTTTCTTCTAGATTGGGCGCAAAGAAGCGGTCCAGCCATTCGC
>JACDQO010000388.1 GCA_015657605.1 Limnohabitans sp.
AACATCCCTGTGCTGGCCAAGTACGCCAAAGACGGTTTCGCCATCATGGCGGCTGTGCCCAGCTGCGCCTTGATGTTCAAGCAGGAAATCCCGCTCATGTTCCCGGACTGCGCCGACACCCAGTTGGTCAAAGAAGCCATGTGGGACCCGTTTGAATACTTCATGGCCCGCAAGCGCGATGGCTTGCTCAAGACCGAATTCCCGCAAAAATTGGGCAATGTGAGCTATCAAATTCCTTGCCACGGCCGGGTGCAGAACATCGGCAAGAAGACCGAAGAAATGCTCAAGATGATCCCGGATACCGAGATCAACACGATTGAGCGTTGCTCGGGCCACGCAGGTACCTATGGTGTGAAAAAAGGCTCACACGAGATGGCCATGAAGATCGGCAAGCCAGTCTTCAAGGCCATGGCCACCATGAAAGACGGCTCCAAGCCTGACTTCATCAGCTCCGACTGCCCGCTGGGCGGCCACCACATTGCCCAAGGCTTTGAGGTCAATGGCCTGGGCGCCCCCGAACTGAACCACCCCTTGACCTTGGTGCGCAAAGCCTACGGTCTCAAATAAGGAACATTGCCATGCAACTGACCGGAAAAATCACACCCGAGACCCTGATGTCTTTGGAGGCTTACACCAAGTGGCGCAAGGTCCACAAACCCGATGTGATCGCCCACCGCAAGCTGCGCAGTGTGCAACTGGGTGAGCACATCAACATGCAGTTCGAGAGCGAGACCACCATCCGCTACCAGATCCAAGAGATGCTGCGCATTGAAAAGTCTTCGAAGAGAGGGCATCCTGCAAGAGATCGAGGCCTATGCCCCGCTGGTGCCGGACGGCAGCAACTGGAAGGCCACCATGATGATCGAATACACCGACATCAACGAACGCAAGCGCGAGTTGGCCAAGCTGATCGGCGTGGAAGACCGCATGTTTGTCGAGGTGGAGGGCCATGGCCGCGTCTATGCGATTGCCGACGAAGACCTGGACCGCGAGACCGATGAAAAAACTTCGGCGGTGCATTTCGTTCGTTTTGAACTCAAGCCGGCCATGTGCGCGGCTGTGAAGGCTGGCGCTGCCGTCAAGATGGGTTGCGACCACACGCACTACCCCTCGCACATCGACATTGCCCCCGACACACTGGCGAGCTTGGCAGGGGATTTGAAGTAAGGCCTAGGGGTTTTTACAGTCCCAGCAGGGCCGGGTCGCCACGACCACGGCGCAGCACCTCGGGCTCGCTGCCACTCATGTCGATCACGGTGGTGGGCTCGAGTGAGCAGGCCCCTGCATCGATGACAGCGCCCACCTGGTGCTCTAGCCGCTCACGAATGTCTTCAGGGTCATTCAGCGGCGTGTCTTCCCCCGTCAGGATCAAGGTGGTGGCCAGCAAAGGTGCGCCGTGCAAACTCAGCAACTCTTGCAGCACTTTGTGTTCGGGAACGCGCAGGCCGATCGTTTTGCGCTGGGGGTGACTCAGGCGACGCGGCACTTCTTTGGTGGCTTCCAAAATGAAGGTGAAGGGTCCGGGAGTGGCCTGCTTGATGGCACGAAACTGCTGGTTGTCCACCCGGGCATAGTTGGCGAGCTCACTCAGGTCGCGGCACAGCAGTGTCAAGTGGTGTTTGTCGTCGATGGCCCGAATGCGGCGCAGTTGGTCTGCCGCACTTTTGTCGTCCAGGTGGCACACCAGCGCGTAACTGGAGTCGGTGGGCACCGCCAACACACGGCCCTGTTGGAGCAACTGCACTGCCTGTTTAAGCAGCCGAGTTTGCGGGTTGTCTGGGTGAACTGAGAAAAATTGGGCCATGGTGTGATGAACTCAGGTCATTGACCACCGGGGCTCAAGCCTGTGAGGTCGAGACTCACTGAATCCGGTCGGTGAGCAATTCCCATACAGGGGTCAATTGGCCCGGCAAATAGGGCAGGGTGCCCAAGTCGATCCGGCTTTCATCGGGGCTGTGAAAGTCGCTGCCGCGTGATGCGGCCAAGTCGAACTCTAAAGCGGTTTCGGCATAGCGCACCGCCTCTGGCGAGGAGTGGCTGCCGGTGATGACCTCGACACCCCGACCGCCGTGGGCTTTGAATTCGCTGAACAAAGCGTATTCTTCGTTGGGCGTGAAGCCGTAGCGGGCAGGATGGGCAATCACCGCAATACCACCAGCGTCACTGATCCACTGCACGGCTTCTTGCAAGCGTGCCCAGCGGTGTGGGACATAACCTGGTTTGCCTTCGGTGAGGAATTTTCGGAACACTTCGGACGTGTCGCTGCACACACCGGTCTCAACCAAGTGCCGAGCAAAGTGGGTGCGAGAAATCAGCTCAGGGTTGCCCACATATTGCAAGGCGCCCTCGTAGGCGTTCAGGATGCCGACTTTGGCCAAGCCATCTGACATTTCCTGCGCCCGTTCACTGCGGCCACCGCGGGTGCGGCGCAAGCCGGCCACCAAGGCGCTGTTCTGGGCGTCAAAACCCAAACCCACGATGTGCACCGTTTGGTGGGCGAAGGTGACCGAGATCTCGGTGCCGGTCAGGTAGGGTAGCCCCAGTGCTTTGGCTGCGGCCATGGCCCGTTCTTGACCAGCGACTTCGTCGTGGTCGGTCAATGCCCAGAGCTCCACGCCATTGGTTTTGGCGCGTTCGGCCAAGGCCTCGGGTGTGAGGGTGCCGTCGGACATGACGGAGTGGCAGTGCAGGTCGGCATTGATCATGTCGTTCATTTTAGGCGCAGGCTGCGGTTCAAGAGTGGGTTGTGGGGTCTTGTGATCCCCTGTCATGGCGGGCAACAGCCCTGCAATGGTTCAGGCTGAAGCCTGTGGCCGATAATTCACTCATGACACCCTTGCAGAATTTTGCGGAGCTCCAGCCATGGCATTGATGATCACCGACGAATGCATCAACTGCGATGTGTGTGAACCCGAGTGTCCCAACGAGGCGATTTATTTGGGCGAAGAAATTTACGAAATCAACCCGTCCAAATGCACCGAGTGCGTCGGTCATTTTGACGAACCTCAGTGCGTGCAGGTCTGCCCCGTGGCCTGCATTCCCGTCAACCCGCAGCACGTCGAAAACCAAGAGTCTCTTTGGGCCAAATACCGCCGCCTGCAAGGGCAGTGAAGCGTAAGGCTAGCCCTGTGTGCCGGGTTCTGTAGGGGTTACATCGATTTTCGGGGGCTTGGGCGGTTTGGGTCTAGGGAGTTTGCTGGTGTGGATTTTGACCATGGCTTTTTCCATGTCTCCTGCCAGTAACAGCGGCAAGGCCAGCAGCGCACGTTGGATGCTGTCGTCGATGGCTTTGCGGTGTTCCAGCATCGGCTTTTTCAAGACCCAGCTGACCACTTCGGCCTTGTCGCCCGGGTGGCCCACGCCAATGCGCAGGCGCCAGTAGTCGGCCGTGCCAATTGGGCGTGGATGTCGCGCAGACCGTTGTGTCCGGCATGGCTGCCGCCGAGTTTGAGCTTGGCTTCGCCGGGGACGATGTCGAGTTCGTCATGTGCCACCAAAATCTCTTGCGGCTGAATTTTGAAAAATTTCGCCAAAGCGCTGACCGATTTGCCGGACAGGTTCATATAGGTCTGGGGCTCGAGCAACCAAACGGTCTGGCCGTTGACGGTGGTGCGGGCCACCAGGCCGTGGTAGCTGCGTTCGGGCACCAAGGACACCTTGAGTTCGCGGGCCACCGCGTCGATCCACCAGAATCCGGCGTTGTGGCGGGTGTCTTCGTATTCGTTGCCCGGGTTGCCCAGGCCGACTAGCAGTTTGATCATGGGGCGTGATTATCCTTGTTGCAGGCGACCCAGCGAGCTTGCGCAGGATCTCCCCAAAGCAAAAGGCCCGCTTGCGCGGGCCTTGAAAGAGCAGGGCCTGACGGCCCAAGCCAGAAGATTACTTCTTGCCTTTGCCCTTGCCTTTGGCGTCCACAGGAGCGGCCACAGGGGCTGCGACCACTTCTTCGACAGGAGCCACCACGGACACGAGGACCGGGTTTTTCTTGCCGTGGGTGATGGCTTTGCAGCCAGCAGGCAAAGTGATGTCGTTCAGGTGCAAAGAGTTGCCCTTGGTCAGGCCCTTCAGGTCCACCGCGATGAATTCGGGCAGGTTGGCAGGCAAGCAAGCCACTTCAATTTCAGTGGCCACGTGGGTGATCGTGCACTTGTCGGTCTTGACGGCTTCAGACTCGTCTTGGCCGCTGAAGTGCAATGGCACTTTCATGTGCAAAGTGGTGTTGGCATCGACGCGCTGGAAGTCGATGTGCTGCACCAGCTGCTTGTAGGGGTGCATTTGGTAGTCACGCAGCAAGACTTTGCTGGACTGACCGTTCAATTCCATGTCCAGGATCGAAGCGTGGAAGGTTTCCTTTTTCAGGGCGTGCCACAAAGCATTGTGGTCCAGCTCGATCAGTTGGGGGGCCGATGTGGAACCGTAAACGATGCCAGGTGTGCGACCGGAATTGCGGAGACGGCGGCTCGCACCCGTACCCTGCTTAGCGCGCTCAAAAGCGACAAATTTCATACATTTCTCCTTCTAGGGTCCACCGCGACCAGTGCGACCCTGACTCAAAAAGCCAGCCAGTCCACAGGGACGGCTGGCAGCTATTGGCCTCTTCCAGATCAGGCTTGATCGGAGAACAGGCTCATCACCGACTCACCGTGCGCAATCCGATGGATCGTTTCTGCGATCAGCGGAGCCACGGAGAGTTGGCGAATCTTGGAACACGCTGCGGCTTCGGCCGTCAGCGGGATGGTGTTGGTGACGACGACCTCGTCGAGGGCTTCGCCCTTGGCAATGCGGTCGATGGCCGGACCCGAAAAGATCGGGTGTGTGCAATAGGCATAAACTTTTTTGGCGCCGCGCTCCTTGAGCACTTCGGCGGCTTTGACCAAAGTGCCGGCGGTGTCGATCATGTCGTCCATGATCACGCAGTTGCG
>JACDQO010000389.1 GCA_015657605.1 Limnohabitans sp.
CATTGAAGCGTGTGGTCTTGTCTTTGCGCCAGGTGAAGGTGTTGATGCTCTTGCCGGGGTGGGTGCGAAAGTCGTTTTCAAACAAACTGCCAGGCGTATCCGAGTCCAGATTTGTGTGCACCAGGGAGGCCCGCATCCATGAGGTAGCGCTGAGGTTGTAGTCACCGCGCAAAGAGAAAGAGTCTTTGGTGCCACCGCTGTGTTGCTGCCAATTGAGGCTGTCACGCTGAGAGCTGTAATGCGAAAACCGCAGACCCAGATCACCCCAGGTGTTGCTGGCACCCGAATCGATGCGCGTGAAACCATCGGTGCTGTCGTGGCGAATGCCCATGTAGCCCGTGGGGGTGCGAGATGAACGCTGGGTCAGAAAGTTGACCGCACCCCCCACCGCATTGCTGCCATACAAAGAAGACGCAGCGCCTTTGACCACTTCGACACCGCTGGCACCGTTAATATTGATGGCGTTCAGGGCGTTGTGGTTGAACACTCCCAAGGGACGGATCGGAATCCCGTCTTCCAGGTACTGGTAAACCGACTGGGTGCTGATGGGTTGACGGATGCCCATGCTGTGCTGTTCATTGCCCAGGTCGTTCCAGAAGACACCCGGAATGCGGTTGATGACTTCACCCATGGTTTTGGGCTTGTCGGCATCCCATTCGGCACGGGTAACCGAGCCAATCGACACGGGGGTTTCGGACAACTTGGTTTCGGCACGGGAGCCGGAGACCACGATCGTGTCCAGGGGCGTGCTGTTTTGGGCCGAAGCAGCAGCACTCAAGCTGGCGAACAGGCCGAAAACGGCCAGTGACATGGGGGAAAGTGCAAGGGAAATTTTCATGACAAGTTTTCAATCGATCGGACCCCATCAGCCGTTCAGGCCAAAGGCATTGACACGCACCGAACACCAAACGGTGTGCAACACGTTGTGGAATGGATCAATTGAAAACAGGCGGCCCGCGAGAGGGCAAAGGCGGGGCCGTGCTTGCGATCAGCACAGCCTCTGGCAGTCGCTGCACGATGTAAGCCCGTGCATCGGGCACATGGGCCAAAGCTGCCAGCCTGGGCGGCGGCAGTGCAGGGGTGGCGTGGGCGCACAGCGGGCAATCCATGCCGCTGCTCACCAGCGGGCCTTCACCCTCGCCTTGCACCACCAACTTCATGACGCCCATGCTGGAGCAGACCACCTCCATGGTTTTGGGCTGCAAGGTGGCCGCCAAAAACGACATGCCCACAAACAGCACATACCAGGCCAGCACAAGGCGGGCCAGGCGGCGCAGTGGGGCAGAAGTCCAGGTCATGGGCTGATCAAAAGGGAATCAAGCAGTGAATGGGCGATCAGTGCTTGTGCTTGTGGCCTTCGCCGTGCTTCATGGCCGGGGCGGCGGCGGTGCGGGCGGGCACTTTCAGCTCCACCGACTGGCGCTTGCCGTCTTTGCCTTCCACCACCAGCGTCACGGGGACGGTGTCACCGTCTTTGACTTGGCCCTTCAGGTCCATCAGCATGACGTGGTAGCCGCCGGGCTTGAGGTCGACGGCTTTGCCCGCTGGCAAATCCAAGTTGGGCACAGCACGCATGCGCATCACGCCGCCGTCCATCGCCATTTCATGCACCTCGACCACACCCGCCACAGGCGATTGGGCCGAAACCAGTTTGGCGTCTTGCGCCGATTGCAGTTGCATGAAGGCGCCCGTGGCCTTTTGCTGGGGCACGGTGGCGCGCACCCAGGCGTCTTTGACGGTGACTTGGGCTTGTGCGGACAGGGACACGGTCATGGCCAAAATAAGGGCAGACACAGACAAAGCGGGACGGAACATGGATCACTCCTGGTGGTTATCGAACAGATGAAGAGACACAGACAGTGCGCAAGGGACACCCCATGGCGCAGGATGCACAGGCACAGGTGGACGCCTAAACCGACTCAGCCCCAGAGCGTCAGCGCATCAAGGGGCGGTGTTTCAGGCGAAAAAGATGGGGGGTGCGCGGGCTTGCCAGGGTTGACCCAGCAAACTGGCCAGCCGCGCCGCTGGCAGGGCTTGCAACACATGGGACAAATGGCCCGTTGGCAACTGTGCCAGCACGTCGGCCGCAGGCGGCGCGATCAGGGGCAAGCAGGCCGGGCAGTCGAGTGCGGTGTGTGCCACCGTACCGTCCTCATCGGCACCTGCGGCATCTACCTGCACCAGTTTCACGCCGCCAATGGCGCTGCAAACCAGCTGCACGGCTTCTGGCTTGACCAGTGGTGATGCCACCGCCGCCCCGACAAACAACGCAAACCACACCAGCACGAAGCGGGTGAGGCGGTGGGCGTTGCGCAGGGATTGCAGGCTGAACATGGCGCGAATTATGGCACCGAAGGCCAAGGCCCCATGGCCGCTACCGTCAAAAGCACCGGATGGACCTGATAGGCATCTTGGTGACTCTTTGGCCCGGGGCGATGGGCTAATCTTGGGCCTTTGTCACGCAAAGGAGACCCTCATGCTCACACTCTGCGGCTTTGCGGCCAGCAATTACCACAACAAAGTCAAATTGGCCTTGCTCGAAAAAGGCGTGCCTTTTGTAGAGGAGCTGGCCTGGGTGGGCGCGACAGACGCGCAAGCCAGCCCCTTGGGCAAAGTGCCTTACCTCAAGACGCCAGAGGGCGCCGTTTGCGAGTCGGCCGTGATGCTGGAATACATCGAGCAAAAGTACCCGCAAAACCCCTTGATCCCTGCCGACCCGTTTGCCGCTGCCAAGGTGCGCGAGCTGGCGTTGTTTTTGGACCTGCACCTGGAGTTGGTCGCGCGCAATTTGTACCCCGAAGCCTTTTTTGGCGGCAAGGTGAGCGACTCGGTCAAAGAGAAAACCGCCGCGCAGCTCGAAAAGAGCGTGGCTGCTTTTGCCAAGTTGGCCAAGTTCTCGCCCTTCATCGCGGGCGATAGCCTGAGCGTTGCCGACTGCGCCGCCGTGACCCACCTGCCCTTGGTGTCTGGCGCCACCAAGTTGATTTACGGCAAAGACTTTCTGGCCGAGCTGCCTGTGCGCGACTACCTCAAGATGATGGGCGAGCGTCCCCACATGCAGACCGTCAACGCGGACCGCAAAGCCAATATGGAATTGATGATGTCACGCATGAAAGCCAAAAGCTGAGTCTGTGCGCTTGAGCACTTAAGGCGCGTCAACCCCGGCCCATGGCCAATGCCATGCGGCAGCGGGGGTTGACCCACATCAACACCGCGTCAACACAGGCGCCTAGGATGAAGCCATGACTTCATCCAGCACCCTCAGCCTCTCCCTCTACCGCGAGCGCCTCTTGCAAGAGCGCACGCAGCTGCTGCAGCGCATTGCCGAGCAGCGCGGTGGTTTGGTCTCGCGCGTCGACATGGCCGCCGAGCACTTTGACAACAGCTTCCAGTCGCGCGCCCAGATCCGGACCGAGCGGCAAACCGAGTTCGCCATCAACGAACACGAAACCGCCGAGCTGGGAGACATCGAAGCGGCAATGGAACGCCTGGATGCGGGCACCTATGGACAGTGCAGCGAGTGCGGCGTGACCATTGCACCCGCACGTCTGAACGCTTACCCGACCGCCAAACGCTGCATCGATTGCCAGATTTTGGCCGAGCAGCACCGTTGATTTTTTCACCAAGGATGTTGATGAGCACTTTTCATGCAGTGGTCTGGATGGACCACCAAGAAGCCCATGTCGTCATGTTTGACCGTGAGCACGTTGAGGCCCAGCGCATCCAATCGCGCAGTCACCACAAACACCAAGGCAAGGCCAGTGACACGGCTGCCTTTTTCGCCGAAGTGGCCCAAGCCCTCACAGACACACACGAAGTGTTGGTGACGGGACCCGGTTTGGCGCGCGACGAATTCTGCGACTGGTGCGCAGCCCACCCCAAAAGTACCGTTGCAATCATTGTCGACAGCATCGCCAGCGATCACCCCTCTGACGCGCAACTGGTCGCCATGGCCAAGCAGTACTTCAAGAAATTTGACGCGATGGCGATAGACCCTTCGCAGGCCTGAGTGCTTGCTGCAGGCGAGGCCAGTTGGATGGGTGCATTCGGGTTCTTCCGGCTGCTCCCGAGCCTGACTGGCTGATATGCTTTCGGGCATGAACAGCCTTTTTCATTTCGCATTTCATGTCACCGACTTGGACGAAGCCCGTCGCTTTTATGGTGGCGTTCTGGGTTGCCAAGAGGGGCGCTCCACATCCACTTGGGTGGACTTTGACTTTTTTTCGCACCAAATTTCTTTGCATTTGGGGGAGCCTTTCAAGACCACCTTGACGGGCCATGTGGGCGATCACCTGGTGCCCATGCCGCACTTTGGTCTGGTGTTGCAAAGAGACGATTGGCAAAATTTGGCCGACCGCCTGCAAGCGGCCAACATGGCGTTTGTGGTGCCGCCGCATTTGCGTTTTGCGGGCCAGCCGGGTGAGCAATGGACCATGTTTTTCATGGACCCGTTTGGCAACCCGATTGAGGTCAAGGGCTTCAGCAGTTTGAACACGGTTTACAACACTTGAGCTTGTTCTAGCTCAACGCTGGGTGACTTCGCGCATGTCGGTCGTCCCCAAAGTTTTGGGGTTCAACAAAGGCACATCCTTTTTGGCGCGAGGCTTGCCAATGGGGCTGGACGATTGACCTCTTTGCGTGGCTGCGATGTCTTCTTCGCTGGGGTATTGACCCAGCACCCAGTAGTCAAACACGCGCCGTGCAATGGGTGCTGCCGCAGCGGCACCAAAGCCAGCGTTTTCGACCACCACGGCCACCGCAATTGTCGGAGATTCGGCCGGTGCGTAGGCCATGTACAAGGAATGGTCACGTTGGTATTCCGACAACTTGGCCGCATCGTATTTCTCTTTTTGCCCGATCGTCACCGCTTGCGCCGTGCCGGTTTTGCCTCCGCTGGTGTAGCCTGCGCCAGCAAACACGCGTGCTGAGGTGCCCGAGGTCACCACGCCCACCAAGCCTTTGTGCACCACATCCAGGTGTTCGGGTTTGTAGCCCAGATCCCGTGGTGCTTGCGCGCCCACCTGGGCTTGCGCATGGGTCAGCGCGTCTTGTGTGGCGGTGACCACACGCGGTTGGAACTGTACGCCCCGGTTGGCCAAGGTGGCTGTGGCCGAAGCCAGTTGCAGCATGGTGAAGGTGTTGTAACCCTGGCCAATGCCCAGCGAAATGGTCTCGCCGCCAAACCATTTCTTTTGTTCGGGCTTTTTGAAGTAATTGCGCTTCCACTCGGTGCTGGGCAGGATGCCGCGCACTTCGCCGGGCAAGTCGATGCCCGTGTGTTGGCCAAACCACAAGGGCTTCATGAAGTCATGGATCGCGTCTACCCCCATGTCATTGGCCAGCGAGTAGTAGTACACGTTGCTCGACGCCACGATGGAGCGCACCATGTCCACGGCACCCAGGCCATGGTCACCGTGACTGCGAAAGGTGTGCCCGCCATACGTCCAAGAACCTGAGTCTTGGGTGATGGCGCTGGCCGTGCGT
Source organism: Limnohabitans sp. (assembly GCA_015657605.1). Lineage (GTDB taxonomy): Bacteria > Pseudomonadota > Gammaproteobacteria > Burkholderiales > Burkholderiaceae_C > Limnohabitans_A. Next base: position 5,485 of record JACDQO010000389.1, read on the forward strand.
TTGCCGGTGGTCAAAGCGCCCAGGGCCATGAAGGGTTTGTAGGTGGAGCCGGGCGGGTAGGTGCCGCGCAGGGCGCGGTTGAGCAAGGGCTTGTCGATGGAGCCGTTCAGCATTTGCCAGTTTTCCACATCAATGCCGTCGACGAACCAGTTCGGGTCAAAGGTGGGTTTGCTCACAAAGGCCAGCACCTCACCGGTCCGGGGGTCCAGCGCGACCAAGGCACCCCGGCGATTGCCGAACAGGTCTTCCGTCATCTTTTGCAGCTGGATGTCGATCGACAAGACCACGTTTTGGCCCGGCGTGGCGGGTCGGTTCGACAGGCTGCGAATGGCCCGGCCACCAGCAGACGTTTCGACTTGGTTGACGCCCGTGATGCCATGCAACTCACGCTCGTAGCGTTGCTCAACGCCCAGCTTGCCGATGTATTCGGTGCCTCGGTAGTTGGCGATGTCGTCGTTTTCTTCCAGCATCTCTTTGTCGCGCTGGTTGATGCGGCCGATGTAGCCAATCACATGGCTGGCCAGCTCGCCATAGGGGTACTGTCTGAACAATCGGGCTTTGATCTCGACCCCGGGAAAGCGGTAACTCTGTGCACTGAACCGGGCCACTTCTTCGTCGGTGAGTCGGTTTCGAATGGGCAGGGAATCAAAGCTTTTGGACTCTTCACGCAAACGCTTGAAGCGACGACGGTCTTTCGTTTGGATGTCCACCAGTTCGGCCAATGCGTCGATGGTGGCTTCCAGATCCTTCACTTTGGATGGCGTGATTTCCAAGGTGTAGGCCGAGTAGTTGTTGGCCAGCACGACGCCATTGCGGTCCAGAATGTTGCCGCGTGGCGGCACCGTGGGCAAGATGGCCGTGCGGTTGCTTTCGGCCTGCGTCATCAGGTCATCGTGCCGAATGATCTGCAGATAAATCAGCCGCGAGGCCAGCAAGCCAAAGCACAACAAAACCACCCATTGGAGGATGACGACGCGGGTTTGAAAGCGGTTAATCTCGGCGCGGGTGTCGCGCAATTCCGCAAGAGAAGGCAGGTGCAGTGACATGCTCAAAGGGGCCGAATGTCATCGCGCTCAAATGCCCGGCGTTGCGGCGCCAGCAGCATGGCGCCAATCAAGGGCCAAAGACCCGCCTGCAGCAAAGGCGCCAGCAGCATCGACCAGCTGGGCCAAGCGTCGTGCACCAACAAGCGGGTCAGCCACTCGACCACAGAGGCCGCGATGAACAGAGGCAGAATTTGAAGGGCTTGCTCGCCCAGCGGAAACCACAGCATGCGCCGCTGTGTGGCGGTGGCCAAGCCGCACAGCACCACATAAGACAAGGCGTTTTGACCCAGCAAGGCCGATTCGTGCACGTCCACCATCAAGCCCATGACAAAGGCCAGGACCAGGCCGACTTTGCGGGGTTGGTGGACCGTCCAAAACACCAAAGCGATCGCCAGCACATCAGGCACCCAGTCTTGGCCCCACAAGCCCAGCAACATGTGCAGCAGCAGCGCGAGCGCCAAGGTCAAACCAATGAACCGGGGGTTGGCGGGCAACAGCAGTGGACGTCCAGCCGGCATGATCATGGCGAGCCCCCTTCAGTCTTGGCCGGTTGCGGTGGTTTGCTGGCGGTTTTGTTTTTGTTCGGTGGGATGGGCGTCTTGTCGGCCACAGGTTTGGCCGGCCAGTCTTTCACGGGCAACAACACCAACAAATGACGACCGCGCTCAATAGAGGTGGGTTCGGCATGCACGGTGGCAAAAGAGGCATCGACCCGGCGGTCAATTTGCGAGATGCGACCGACATGCAAGCCCGGTGGATAGATGCCGTCGATGCCGCTGGTGGTCAGCAAATCACCCTTTTGCATGTCGGTGCCTGAAGGCACAAACTTCAACTCCAAGGCGCCGCCTACGCCCATGGGGTTGCCGTTGGCTACGTGCCGAGCGCCAGTGCGTGCATTGATGACAGGAATGCTTTGCTGCCGGTCGGTGAGCAAGGTGACTTCGCTGACCAGCGGGTACACCCGGGTGACTTGGCCCACCACCCCTTGGGCATCGATCACGGCTGAGCCTGCTTGAATGCCTGCCAAGTCGCCGCGGTCCACCACCACGCGACGCGAATAGGGGTCGGCTGTGTCGTACAACACTTCAACCGCTTTGCTTGGACCCGCCACACTGGAGCGCAGCTCAAGCAGTTGGCGCAGGTTGGCATTTTCCAGACTCAATTGTTCGACTTGTTGTAGCCGCTGGGCTTGGGCAATGGTGCGGGCCTCGAACGACAAAGCGGCATCTCGTGCAGACTCCACACCACCGAGGTAATTGCCCGTCAAATCCCACAACCGGGCGGGTTGCAACGAGAGCCATTGCAAAGGCGACAAAGCGATGGCCACGCCCGCCCGCAAGGGTTGTGAAATCTGCAGTCGATGGTCTGCCGCCATCAACATCATCGACAGCAGACTGAGCAAAATGAGTTTGGTGGTGGTGGACAGGCCCTGCCGAAAAATCGGCGGGGCGCTGCGCTCATAAGTATCCAGGGCCATGCGGTGAGTGCTCCGGATGCGGCGCGGGTGATCCCGTGCTTATTCGCTGGTGAAGATGCTGCCCAGCTGGTCCATGCGCTCAAGGGCCATGCCGCAACCGCGCGCCACGCAAGTCAGCGGGTCTTCGGCCACCAGCACGGGCAAACCGGTTTCTTCGGCCAGCAGGCGGTCCAAGTCGCGCAACAAAGCGCCACCACCTGTGAGCATCATGCCGCGGTCGGCGATGTCAGCGCCCAACTCGGGTGGGGTGTGCTCGAGTGCGGTTTTGACGGCCGAGACGATTTGGTTGAGCGGGTCGGTCAGGGCTTCCAGGATTTCGTTGGAGCTGATGGTGAAGCTGCGCGGCACGCCTTCGGACAGGTTGCGGCCTTTGACTTCCATCTCCTTGACTTCGCTGCCCGGAAAGGCCGAGCCAATGTTCTTTTTGATGGCTTCGGCCGTGGGCTCACCGATCAGCATGCCGTAGTTGCGGCGGATGTAGTTGATGATGGCTTCGTCGAATTTGTCACCGCCCACGCGCACGCTGCCCTTGTAGACCATGCCGCCCAGCGAGATGACGCCGACTTCGGTCGTGCCGCCGCCAATGTCCACCACCATGGAGCCGAGGCCTCCGACACGGGCAGACCCGCGCCGATGGCGGCTGCCATCGGCTCTTCAATCAAATACACCTCAGAGGCACCGGCGCCCAAAGCGGATTCGCGAATGGCGCGGCGCTCGACCTGGGTGGAGCCGCAAGGCACGCAAATGATGATGCGGGGGGCTGGGGCGGAAGGTGCTGCGGGGGTGCACCATGCGGATGAACTGCTTGAGCATCTGCTCGGTCACGGTGAAGTCGGCAA
>JACDQO010000390.1 GCA_015657605.1 Limnohabitans sp.
AAAGCATGAGTTTTTTTTGCCATCTTGCTGGCTCTTGTCCTGGAGCAGGCTCGCCCCCTCAAGACCGATAACCTCGTGTTTTCAAGCATTGACCGATGGATTCACTGGACTGTGCGCACGCTGGATGCAGGGGCTCGCTCACAGGCCTGGATCACCTGGGGTGTGACTGTATTGGGGCCAGCCATGTTGGTCATGCTGGTGCATTGGTTGTTGACCTGGGGGCTGGGCTGGTGGGTGGCCGTTCTGTGGAACATTGCTTTGCTGTATGCCACGCTGGGTTTTCGTCAATTCAGTCACCACTTCACAGGCATTCGGGAGGCTTTGGACAGCGGCGACGAAGACAAAGCACGCGAGCTGTTGGCCCAGTGGCAGCAGGTGCAGGTGGGACAAATCCCCCGCAGCGAAATTGTTCGCCACGTGATCGAATACTCGGTGATCGCCGCCCACCGCCATGTGTTCGGTGTCTTCTTTTGGTACGCCGCCTTGTCCATCATCGGTCTCGGCCCTGTGGGCGCGGTAATTTACCGACTGACCGAGATGGCTCAACGCCACTGGCGAGAGCCGGCAGCCGATGGTTCATGGGCCAGTGAGGTGCTGCGGTCTGTCAGCGTTCGCGCTTGGCAAGCCATGGACTGGCTGCCATCGCGCATGACCGCCTTGGGTTTTGCCATTGTGGGCAGCTTTGAAGATGCCATGGACGGGTGGCGAAACCATGCGCAAAACTTTCCTCAAGACAACGATGGTGTGATCTTGGCGGCCACCGCTGGCGCCATCAATATCCGCCTGGGGGGCGCTGCCCTCGCGGCCACAGACGAGGAAGAACCCAAGGAGTTGGGCAGCAGCAGCACGCCCGGACGAGTCGCCAGCTTGGCTCACTTTGCGCAAGTGGTGGGGCTGGTCTGGCGCACCGTGATCATGTGGCTGCTGTTGTTGGCCTTGCTGACCATGGCCAACCTGGTGGGCTGACAAGGCCCACGCCTTCACCAGCGCTGCTGACCCAACTCTTCAAACAGTTGCGCATAAATGCGGTGACGCCGCGCGCTGATGGTGCCCGGATGTTCTGCGCTTTCCACCTGCGCCAACACAGCACAGCCGGGCTCATGCAAATGCGTGCAGTTGTAAAACTTGCAGCCGCCCAAATGTTTTCGCAAATCGGGCATGCAGTCAGCCAGCCGCGTGGGTTCGATGTGATTCAGGCCAAACTCTTGAAAGCCGGGTGAATCGATCAACGCACCGCGCATGGCGCCAGGTTCGGCACCGTTTTGGGCCGCCCGATCGAGCGCCGGCACCCAATACCAACGCGTGCTCGTCGTGGTGTGCTTGCCCGAGTTGAGCGCCAGCGAAATTTCGCCTGTTTCGACTTGCGCATCGGGCACCAGGCGGTTGATCAGCGTGCTTTTGCCGCTGCCCGACGGGCCCAGCACCAAGGTGGTCAGGCCTTGCAAATGGGCACACAAAGCCGCCACGCCATCGTCGGCCACCGGGCTGCGCGGGCTCAGGCTGATGGGCATCACGCTGTAGCCCATGGCTCGGTAAGGGGCCAGGCGCTCCCAAGCTTGGGCAAAGGGCTGCACCAAGTCGCTCTTGTTGAGCGCGATGATGGGCGTGATGCGTTCGGCTTCGGCCGCCACCAAAGCGCGTGAGAGTTGGCTTTCTGAATACTCAGGGTCTGCGGCGATCAAGATCAGCACACGGTCCAGATTGGCCGCGAAGGATTTGGTGCGGATTTCATCTTGCCTGTAAAACAGGTTGCGGCGCTCCTGGAGCTTTTCGATGCTGCCCTCGTCACCTGCAATTTGCCAAAGCACCTGATCGCCCACCACCACTTGGTTTTTCTTGCCACGGGGGTGACAAATCAGGCGTCGCCCTTCGGGCGTCTCCACCAGACAGTGGCGGCCATAAGTGGCCACCACCAAGCCCGGCTCCAGATCGTGGGCTTGGGGCAAGGCCGGGCGCGCTTTGGATTTACTCATGCCGCTTCATGCCGGTAACAAGGCATCGGTTTGGGTCGCGGCCTCAAAGTCCAGTCGGCTCAGTCCGCGCACATCGTGCGTGTTCCAGCGCAATACACAACGCTTGTAAGTCAGCAGCAATTCGGGATGGTGGTTCAGCTTTTCAGACAACCAGCCCACGCTGTTGACAAACAACAGCGCATGCGTGTGTTCGGCAAATTCAAAGGTTTTTTCAATGGCGATGTTGTCACCATCACCCGACAAACGCCAACCCGGAATTTGGCCAAGCGCCATGATCACCTCGGTGGGTTTGAGCGCACGAACTTCTGGCGTGCTCATGCGTTTTTCATCCTGAGCAATCGCTCACTGGCAGGGGGGTGAGAGTAATAAAACTTGACATACCAAGGGTCGGGCGTGAGGGTCGACGCATTGTCTTGGTAGAGCTTCAATAAGGCCGAGGACAAATCTTTGCCGGGCGTTTGTGACACGGCGTAAGCATCCGCCTCAAACTCTTGTTGACGCGAGCGCCAAGACGACAAGGGCGCAAAAAACAGTGTGAACACGGGTGTGACCAGCATGAACAAAACCAGCGCCAGGGCATCGTTACTGCCCGACAAATTGGGCATCACGCCCAGGCCGGTGTAGAACCACAGTTGCTGCGCCAGCCAGCCAAGCAGCGCCAACCCTGCCAGTGTCATGGCAAAGCTGGTCGCCATCATTTTGACGATGTGTTTGTGCTTGAAATGGCCCAACTCATGCGCCAATACCGCCTCCATTTCTGCAGGGCTCAGTTGCTTGAGCAAGGTGTCGAAAAACACCACGCGCTTGCTGGCGCCAAAGCCTGTGAAAAAAGCATTGGAGTGTGCCGATCGGCGGCTGCCGTCCATCACAAAAAAACCTTTGGCGGTGAAGCCTGCGCGTTGCATCAGGCCCTGCACGCG
>JACDQO010000391.1 GCA_015657605.1 Limnohabitans sp.
CCCCGGTCTTGGCGCGTTGGTATTGGCCTAAATCGGCGCTGGTTCACACTCCCACGCTTGCCCGGCGACGATGCCATTTGGCAAACCCACACCGGTGGTCATGTTGTCCATCAAGCGAATCAAGCGGTCGGGGTTGGGCGCGCCAGCTTGCAGCAAAACACGGTAGGCCATGACGATCAGGCCATCACCCGCCAACAAGGCCAGCGGCTCGCTGAAAGCCTTGTGCACGGTGGGGCGGCCGCGCCGCGTGTCGGCGTTGTCAAAAGCGGGCATGTCGTCGTGCACCAAAGAAGCGCAATGCATCAACTCCAGAGCCACAGCGGCGGCATTGGTGAGTTCAGGGGCGTCGTCACCACACGCAGTGGCCACGGCCATGCACAGCTGCGGGCGGATGCGCGCACCGCCCGAAAACACCGCATGCCGCATGGCCGCCACCAGCCGAGGAGGCGCGCCCGTGCCTGCAGCTTGCTCGAAATGCGTGCTCAGGGCTTGTTCAGCGCGTATCAACAGACTCATGGGACCTCCGAGGGGAAGGCCTGTCAACCCAAGTTGACTGGCATAAGTGTCAATATAACCTGATAATCCGTACTGTCAACCTTTATTGACACATCCAAGCTTGAAAGGCAAAGCCATGGGGATCTGGTTGGAATTGGGCATTTTTGGATTGGTGTTCGTGTTTGCCTTTTGGCAAATGCACGACGTGCGCAAGGCCCAAGAGCAAACGCGCCAGCAGCGGGCGCGGGAAAAAGCAGCGCAAGAAGCGCAAGATCAGGAAGCGGCTGCCCAGCAAGCAACTGACGCCACCGACAAGAAGCCGTGAATCACGCGCCTGTGCCAAAAGGCTTTGGGGCGCGTGCCGCGCCCATCGCCCGCGGGGTGGGGCTTACAAGGGGCTGAACTGCAGTGCAGCCAAGCTGGCGTAAAGGCCGCCTTTGGCTTGCAGTTCGGCGTGGGTGCCCTGCTCCATCAAGCGGCCGCGCTCCAGCACCCAGATCACATCGGCGCGCTGAACCGTGGCCAAGCGGTGGGCAATGACCAAGGTGGTGCGGCCCACCATGGCTTTGTCCAGCGCAGCCTGCACCATTTTTTCGCTTTGCGCGTCGAGCGCGCTGGTCGCTTCATCGAGCAGCAAGAGCGGCGGGTTTTTCAAAATGGCCCGTGCAATGGCGATGCGTTGGCGCTGTCCACCCGACAAGCGCACGCCCCGGTCGCCCAAATAGGTGTCAAAGCCCTCAGGCAATTCGCGAATGAACTCCTGCGCATAAGCCGCTTCGGCGGCAGCGTGGACGTCTTCGAGGCTGGCATCGGGTCTGCCGTAGCGGATGTTCTCGATCACGGAGCCCGAAAAAATCACCGGCTCTTGCGGCACGATGGCCATGCGCTCGCGCAGGTCGTGCAGGCCCATCTGGTCGATCGGCACACCGTCGAGCACGATGCGGCCCGATTGAGGGTCATGAAAACGCATGAGCAAATCGAACAAGGTGGTTTTGCCGGCCCCACTGGGCCCCACCACCGCCACGGTTTGGCCTGGGTGGATCTGGCCCGTGAGCTGGTCCAGCGCCCAGGTGTCGGGTCGCGAGGGGTAATGAAAGCGCACCGATTCCAGCTGCAGCGATGAGCCGCCTTGCGGCCAGGGCGCTTGCTGCGGCTGGGGCGCGATCTTGAGATTCGACTCGGTGTGCAACAACTCCATCAAGCGCTCGGTCGCGCCGGCTGCGCGCAACATGTCGCCATACACCTCGCCCAGCACCGCAAAAGCACTGGCCAACAAGATGACATAGAACACGGTCTCGCCCAATTGGCCTGCGGTGCTGGTGCCCGCCCGCACCGCCAAAGTGCCCATGTACAGGCCCCAGAGCAAGACGGCGCTCGATGCCATGATGATGAAGCCCACCAGCACCGCGCGTGCACGGATGCGGCCTAAAGCGGAGCTCAAGGCGCGCAGGGTGGAGTCGATAAAGCGGCGCGTTTCGCGGCCCTCGGCGGTGTAGCTTTGCACCACACTGATGGCGTTGAGCACCTCGGAGGCGATGGCGCTCGAATCGGCCACGCGGTCTTGGTTGGTGCGTGAGAGGCGGCGCACGCGGCGACCCAAATAGACGCTCGGGAAAATCACCGCCACCAGCACCGCCACCACCTGCAGCATCAAGATGGGGTTGGTCCACACCAACATGATCAGCGCCCCCGCACCCATGACCAGGTTACGCAAGCCCATCGAGAACGAAGAGCCCACCACGGTTTGCACCAAGGTGGTGTCGTTGGTCAGGCGCGAGAGCACCTCGCCCGACTGCGTGGTTTCAAAGAAAGCAGGGCTTTGCTTGAGCACATGGCCGTACACCGCATTGCGCAGGTCGGCGGTGATGCGCTCACCCAGCCAGCTCACGGTGTAGTAACGCCCTGCCGAAAACACCGCCAAAGCCGCTGCCACGCCAAACAGCTGTAAAAAATTGCCCGACAACTGCTCGGCCGGTGCGCCACTGGCCAGGCCCTGATCGATCAGCTGGCGCAAGACCCAGGGAAAGGCCAGCGTGGTGCCTGCGGCCAACAAGAGGAACAAGGCTGCTACACCCAAGGCCGCGCGGTAAGGCTTGAGAAAAGGGACCAGGCCCGAAAGCGATTTGGGAGAAGTAGCCATGAACGATCAAAAAAACCAAAGCAACGAGAAGGTGCCTTTAAAGCCCTTCAAGCATAACGGCAAACCTCGACGCGTCTGGCCAGCACACGCAGGCGTGGCCAGTGGCCCGGCTCACAGATCGATCACCACGTTGCCCACCAACTGACCCGCCTCGACGCTGCGATGCGCCTGGGCCACTTGGTCCAGCGCAAAGCGTTGGCCGATGCTGTGCTGCAGTTGGCCCTTGTCCAACATCTGAGACAAACGCGCCAAAGCTTGCAGCCGGTCGGCTGGGGTCAAGTCGTACACCAAAAAGAACTTCACACCCATGGACTGAAACAGCCAAGGGCGAAAAGGCAAGCTCACCTCCAAAGCGTTCGAGCCATAACAGATCACCTGGCCATGGGGCGACAAAGCGCCTTCTGCCGCAATGCGTGCGGTGCTCGAGAAGTCCATGTCGATGATCACATCGGCACCACGTCCCTGGGTGAGGTCCTTGACCCGCTCGGGCACCGATTCGGTCTTGTAAAAAATGGCCTCTTGCATGCCGGCAGCGCGGGCATGTGCGGCCTTGGCCTCAGAGCCCACCGTGCCGATCACCCGGCCCCCGGCCAACGTCACCATTTGCGTGATGTAGTGCCCCACGGCCGAAGAAGCCGCGGTCACCAGCACGGTCTGCCCGCGCAAATCGCCGGCCATGCGCTCGGCCAAGATCACCGCCTGCACCGCCGTCAAACCCGGAATGCCCATGCAAGCACCCGCTGCAAAGTCAGTGCCTTCGGGCAAAAGCACCGCCTGCTCGGAAGGCAGCGCGATGTACTCGGCGCAAGTGCCCAAGGGCCGCTGCCACTGGCCGTTCCAAATCCAAACCCGCTCGCCCACACGGTCAGCAGACACGCCCGAACCCACGGCCTCGATCACACCGGCCCCATCGCTGTGGGGCACGATCAAGGGGTCTGACAAAGGCCGAGCACGGCGCGACTTGACATCCGAGGGGTTCACACCCGACGTGGCCAAGCGCACCAACACCTCCCCGGCTTGTGGGCTGGGGGTGGGCAACTCGCCCACCTGCATCACGTCTTGCGCTTCACCATTGGCGCTGTACCAAGCTGCTTTCATGCGGCACTTTCTTGAGAAATCTTTATCTGTTCGGAGGTGCACAGGCCATGCACAGCCGATCCAAACCGTCAATCATGATGCCAGAAACCCCTGGCACCGAAGTCGTATTTGACGCCTACAAGACAGCCCCGGCACGGGACCACACAATACGCATCCTCTCAACCCCTGTTCTTGGATTCTCATGACTCGCTCCGGCTTGAACGTTCTCGGTGGCGAATTGATCCCCTGCTCTTATGACCCGCTCACGGGTTATTACAGGGACGGTTGCTGCAACACCAGTGATGAAGATGTGGGCACCCACGTGGTCTGCGCCAAAGTGACCCAAGATTTTTTGAATTACTCGCGCTCGCGTGGCAACGATTTGATGACACCACGGCCCGAGCACCGCTTTGCGGGCCTGAAGGCGGGTGACCGGTGGTGTCTGTGTGCCATGCGCTGGCTGGAAGCTTTTCAGGCGGGCGTTGCACCCCATGTGATTTTAGAAAGCACGCACCAAAAAGCCCTTGAGTACGTCACCTTGGAACAACTGCGTGAATTTGCCTGGGAGCCGCACTGAAGGCGGCTGGGCTCACATCATCATGCTGAGCTGAAACACCGAGTTGGGCGCGCGCGGCATGACCGGTGGCGGCAAAGGCTTCAAACGGAACTGACCCATCATGGACGTCACCCGTGCATCACGGGGCATGAAGGGAACCGCCACATCGGCCAAGGTTTGCGCCTGCAGCAAGGCCTGCATGTTGTCCTGAATGCCCGTCTCAAGGGCTTTCATGGGGTGGTCAGCATCCGGGTAAAGCTTGTCAAAACTGTGCACCTCTTCAAAGTGCTTCACCACATCCCACAAACTGATCTCTTCGGGGTTGCCGCGAATTTGATAGCCACCGCCCGGACCGCGGTGGGCGCGGATCAGACCGGCTTCGCGCAGCTCTTTGAGGATGGATTCGGTGTACGAAGAAGACAAAGACAGACCGCTGGCGATCTCTTCGGTGGTCACGTGTTTGATGACCGAGCGGGAGGTGATGAACACAGCGATGTCAAGGGCTTTGACGGTTTTCTTCTGGATCATGGTCTTCTCCGTTAACGATGAGATATTCTATGACTATACAGTCACAAAACAACCATTTATTTTCTGAAATAACTTTTCGCCGACCACAATGGTTTCTTTAGCACTACAAAAACCTGAGCGCTTTGCCTGTTCGCCCGCATGCTTAAAAGGCCTGTTGGCATGAAACGGCATGTGGCCGCCATATTGGTTTTGCTCACCACCGCCGTGGTGATCGACAACCATGTGGACTGGGAGCGGCTGGATGGCCGCCGCTTGTTGTCGGTGAGTGGCCAGCGCTTTGATGTGACCGGCTGGGCAGCCGAACAGGCGCTGGCTTGGCGCCGTGATTGCAGCCAGCTGGCCCCCCTGCCGACTGGGATCGAGCCCAGCAGCCGAACAGGTGTTGGAGTCATTCGCCAGCACAGCCTGCCCGACTCGCAAAGTGCACGGGGCTTGCAAATCCGTCAGTTGGGCGATTGGGTTGTGGCAGAGGTCACTTTTGACACCCTCAAGCCCGCACTGGTGGTCTTGCGGCAGCAAGGCGGCCAATGGCGCGTACAAGACCGTGCCGTGTGGAGCGGCTCAACCGCCCCTTGGAACAGTGCGCACTTTGTGCGCCGATACCTGCGCCAGCAAGCGCCCGATTTGCCGCAAGCTTTGCTGGACTGCACCGACATCGACCCCGTGCGGTATGGGCCAGGGCCTGGTGGGCTGGGGCCTGCACCATCGAACAGGACCCTGCTGCCATGAGCTACCGGGTGGTGTGGTTCAAGCGTGACCTGCGTCTGCACGACCATGCCGCGCTCGTCCATGCTGCGGGGCAAGGACCGGTGCTGTGCTTGTACATCGTGGAGCCCGATCTGTGGGCACAACCCGATGCGGCCTTGCAGCACTTTGAATTTGTGCGCGAATCTTTGTGTGAACTGCATGAAGAACTGCAAGCACTGGGCGGCGGCTTGCAGGTGCGCGTGGGGCCTGCGGTGCAGGTGCTGGCCGCGCTGCACGCGCAAGCGCCCTTTGCCGAATTGGTGGC
>JACDQO010000392.1 GCA_015657605.1 Limnohabitans sp.
CGCTGGTCGAAGCGGGCTACGCGCCGGAAATGGCGTACTTCGAGTGCCTGCACGAGCTGAAGCTGATCGTCGACCTGATCTACGAAGGCGGCATCGCGAACATGAACTACTCGATCTCGAACAACGCCGAGTACGGCGAGTACGTGACCGGTCCTGAGGTGATCAACGAGGAGTCGCGTGTCGCCATGCGCAATGCCTTGAAGCGCATTCAGACGGGTGAATACGCCAAGATGTTCATCTTGGAAGGCAAGACCAACTACCCCAGCATGACCGCGCGTCGTCGCTTGACTTCTGAGCACTCCATCGAAGTCGTGGGCGCCCAGCTGCGCGCCATGATGCCTTGGATTGCCAAGAACAAGCTGGTTGACAAGACACGCAACTGATCGGCCCTTGGGCAAGATTGGAAAAGGCCACTGCGGTGGCCTTTTTCTTGGGCGCTCGGTCTGCCTTAAACTTGGCTGACAGGGATGGCGCCAACAAACCGAAACAGGAATGGACGATGAGTAAAACCAACGCAAACGAAGTCGCAGAAGACTCAGAGGTTCTGGCGCCTGTGCGCAAGCCCTCGAAGGGCATCTACATGCTGCCCAACATGATCACTTTGGCGGCGCTGTTTGCTGGTTTTTATGCCATCGTCATGGCCATCAATGGCCGCTTTGACCTGGCCACCGTGGGCATCTTCAGCGCCATGGTGCTCGACAGCCTGGATGGCCGCGTGGCCCGCATGACCAACACCCAAAGTGCGTTTGGCGAGCAAATGGATTCGTTGTCTGACATGGTGTCTTTTGGCGCAGCGCCCGCCTTGATTGCGTATGTCTGGACCTTGAAGGAGCTGGGGCGTTGGGGCTGGATCGCCGCATTTGTTTATTGCGCCTGTGCCGCATTGCGGCTGGCACGTTTTAACGTCAACACGGCTGTGGTGGACAAGCGCTACTTTCAGGGGCTGCCTTCGCCCGCAGCCGCGGCCTTGGTGATGGGGTTTGTGTGGATCATGTTTGACAATGCCGTCCCGGCCAAAGCCGTGTCTTGGGGCATGTTTGCCGTGTGCCTGTTTTCAGGCCTGACCATGGTGACCAATGTGCCTTTTTACAGTTTCAAAGACATGCACATGAAAAAGAGCGTGCCGTTTGCCACACTGGTTTTGGTGGCCTTGGGCATCGCGGTGGTCAACATCGACCCACCCATTGTGCTGTTCGCCTTGTTTGTGATTTATGGGTTGAGCGGTTATGTGATCTATGTTTGGCGCAAGGCCGAGGGACAACCCACCAGCATGATCAGCACCTCCACCGATGATCCAGACGAGCGTGGCTTGCACCAGTGATGTCCGGTGCATGACAAGGCCTGAATTGAACTGTGCTAAAGTGTTTCTATGAAATTTATTTTGTCTGCACTACTGCTAGCGCCCCATGGGCGGGATGTGTAGCGCACGCAAACATTTTCCCAAAAGGCCCGTATGCCAACCGCATCGGGCCTTTTGCATTTTTGCTTGGACTTGCGGTTTTTTGACCAGGAGTGAACATGACTGACAAACTGATTATTTTCGACACCACCTTGCGCGACGGTGAACAGTCGCCCGGTGCTTCCATGACCCGTGACGAGAAGCTGCGCATTGCCCGCCAGTTGGAGCGTCTGCGCGTGGACGTGATCGAAGCCGGTTTTGCCGCCAGCTCCAATGGGGATTTCGAGGCTGTCAAAAGCATCGCCGACGCGATCAAGGACTCCACCATTTGTTCTTTGTCCCGCGCCAATGACCGTGATATCGCACGTGCGGCCGAGGCCCTGAAAGGCGCCAACAGCGGGCGCATTCACACCTTCATTGCCACCTCGCCCCTGCACATGGAAAAAAAGCTGCGCATGACGCCCGATCAGGTGTTTGAGCAGGCCAAGCAGTCGGTGCGCTTTGCCCGCAATTTGGTGGGCGATGTGGAATTCAGCCCGGAAGACGGTTACCGCAGCGAGATGGATTTCTTGTGCCGTGTGCTTGAAGCCGTGATCGCCGAAGGTGCGACCACCATCAACGTTCCCGACACCGTGGGCTATGCCGTGCCCGAACTTTACGGCGAGTTCATCCGCACCTTGCGCGAACGCATCCCCAACTCGGACAAAGCGATTTGGTCTGTGCATTGCCACAACGACTTAGGGATGGCGGTGGCCAACTCCTTGGCCGGTGTGAAGATCGGCGGGGCGCGCCAGGTCGAGTGCACCATCAACGGCTTGGGCGAGCGTGCGGGCAATTGTTCGCTCGAAGAAGTGGTCATGGCCGTCAAGACGCGGCGCGACTATTTTGGCCTCGACATCGGCATTGACACCAGCCACATCGTGGCCGCCAGCCGCATGGTCAGCCAGACCACCGGTTTTGTGGTTCAGCCCAACAAGGCGGTGGTCGGGGCCAACGCCTTTGCCCACGCCTCCGGTATCCACCAAGACGGCGTGCTCAAGGCGCGGGACACCTACGAGATCATGCGTGCCGAGGATGTGGGCTGGACCACTAACAAAATCGTGTTGGGCAAGCTCAGCGGTCGCAATGCCTTCAAACAGCGTTTGCAGGACCTGGGCGTCACGCTCGACAGCGAAACCGAAATCAACAATGCCTTCGCCAAATTCAAAGAATTGGCCGACCGCAAGAGCGAGATCTTTGACGAAGACATTTTGGCCTTGGTCAGCGACGAGAGCGTGACCGCTGAAAAAGAGCAGTACGGCTTTGTCTCCATGTCTCAGCGCAGTGAGACCGGCGAGCGGCCCCACGCTTCGGTGGTGTTCACCATTGCGGGCAAAGAGGTGCGCAGCGAATCCGATGGCAACGGGCCCGTCGACGCTTCACTCAAAGCGATTGAGTCGCAGATCAAGAGTGGCGCTGAAATGGTGCTTTATTCGGTCAATGCCATCAGCGGTTCGACAGAAAGCCAAGGGGAAGTGACAGTTCGCCTCCAAAACAGTGGCCGAGTGGTCAATGGTGTGGGGTCCGACCCTGACATTGTGGTGGCCTCTGCCAAAGCCTATTTGAGCGCCTTGAATAAACTGCAAAGCAAGGCCGATCGGGTCGCAGCACAAGGTTAATTGGGTACTTTTAAAGTACCATTTGGCTTGAATAAAGTCACGCAAGTTATTGTTCTTGCGTGACTTTTTTATTTGTATACACTAGAGGGCTTGATCAGCACAACGACCACACAGGATGCGCCATTGAACCCCGCTCTCCTTTCAAATTTTCCAAGAATGTGTCACAAGCCTCAGCTGGGTGCTTTCTTGTTGATGATGGCCTTGTCGTTGGGTTTTACTGCCCTTCCGGCGCATGCCCAATCGGGCCAAACAGCCTCTAAAACCGCGGACAAATCGGCCAAGAAAAAAGACAAACCAGCTGCGGTGAACAAGGGTCAAACCGGCAAGGCCAAGGACAACCCCAAACAAAAAGCCGCTGCCAAGAACAAAGCCCCAGCGAACAGCTCGGTGCAAAGAGCCAAAGCGCCAGCAGCCAACAAGTCGGCCAAGAACGCGCCATCCGCTGTCAAACAAGTGCGCATGCAAAGCAACGCCAACAGCGCACAACAGGCGCGTCCCGTTCGTGCCTCTTTCGGCCAAATGGCGGGCTTGCACGCCACATCGGATGCACTGGATCTGCATTCGAGCGTTGCATTGGTGGTGGACCAAGACACCCACGAAGTTTTGTACCGCAAAAATGACCATGCTGTTTTGCCCATTGCTTCTTTGACCAAGCTGATGACGGGTTTGGTCATTGCCGAATCCAATCTCTCCATGGACGAGCCGATCAAGATCACGCAAGACGATGTGGACACTGAAAAAGGCAGCTCTTCTCGCTTGGCGGTGGGTACGGTGCTCTCGCGCGGCGATTTGATGCACCTGTCCTTGATGTCCAGTGAAAATCGGGCGGCAAATGCCTTGGGGCGCACCTTCCCGGGTGGTATGGATAACTTTGTGGACCGAATGAATGCGCGTGCCAAGCAACTGGGGATGAAAGACACGCGTTATGTCGAGCCCACCGGCTTGTCCAGTCGCAACCAATCGAGTGCTGGCGATTTGGCGGTGTTGGTGGCGGTGGCCTACAAAGAGCCCATGTTGCGGGAGTTGTCCACCTCTCACGGCCGTGAGGTTGAAGTCGGTCGTCGCACTTTGCAGTACAACAACACCAACCGATTGGTCAAAAATCCGGCCTGGGACATCGGCTTGCAAAAGACGGGTTACATCTCTGAGGCCGGACGGTGTTTGGTGATGCAAACCCAAGTGTCAGGCCGTAAATTGATCATGGTGTTTCTGGACTCGGCCGGCAAACTCAGCCGCTTGGGTGACGCCGAGCGTGTTCGCCAATGGTTGGAAAGTAAACCACCTCTGCATTCTGGGCAATCGTTGCCACGCACCTACTTACCGGGCTAAAGTCTGGGGTGCCTGTCAATCATGGGCGCCAGACAGGGTCAGTCGCTGCTAGGGTGGCCCAATGTGTTGGAAATTGTTTTTGCCGTTTCCTGTAATTTGGGCAGCCAACTCTCGTCCAGCCTGTCGGCAGGAGCAGAGATCGACAATCCGGCCAACAGCTTGCCTTGGTCGTCGTAAATGCCCGCTGCGATGCACCGCACACCCAACTCCAGTTCCTCGTTGTCTCGTGCAAATCCCGATTGCTTGACGCGAGTCAACTCCCGTTCTAAGACTTGTAACTGCGTGATGCTGTTGCGAGTTTGGCCAGACAGGCCAGTGCGGGTCGCATAAGAGCGCACGCGCAGAGGGTCATCGGCGGCCAAGAAAAGCTTGCCCACCGAGGTCAGGTGCAAGGGTGCTCTTCCCCCAATGGCGCGGACCACTTGCATGCCAGAGCGTTCACTGTAGGCGCGTTCGATGTACACGATCTCGTCGCCTTGCCGCATGCTCAAGTTAACGGGCTGTTGGATCAATTTATGCAACTCACGCATGGGCGTGAGCGCCGCATCTCTGACATTCAGACGGCCTTTGACCAAATTGCCCAATTCCAGCAATCGGATGCCCAAGCGGTAGCTGCCAGCCTCGGGGCGGTCAACAAAACGGCCAGAAGCCAAGTCGTTCAAAATGCGGTGCGCTGTTGACGGGTGAAGACCCGTCTTTTGGCTGATCTCTTTGAGTGAGATGGCCTCTTCTCTGGACGCTAAGACGTCAATCAGGGTGAACATCCGTTCAATCACCTGAATGGTGGGTGTGGGCGTGAGCGCAGGGTCTTTTTTCATCATGGACTTCAGATGCTTGATTATTTTACACTGTGAAATAACGGGGCTTTGCAAGTGCCGCGGAGACTGAATGGCTTCAAGCCATGGGCGTCCATATGCCTTTCACCAGAAGCTCGCAGGGTCTGAAACGGGATTTGTAATTCATCTTTTGACTGTCCTCAATCCAATACCCCAGGTACACATAGTCCAAACCCAATTGGGCGGCTTGTTGGATCTGCCACAGCACCCCGAAAGTGCCATAGCTGGCTTTGTCATCCGGCTCGTAAAAGGTGTAGACCGCAGACAAGCCGTTGTTCAGCACATCCACAATGCTGACCATTTTGAGCGCACCCAAGTGACCATCCTCACCGGGCTCCCGAAATTCCACAATGCGTGAATTCACGCGGCTTTGCAGCAAAAATTGGCTGTATTGGTCAATGCTGTCTTGGTCCATGCCCCCGCCTGGATGACGCGAGTTCTGGTAGCGCAAGTACAGGGCGTAATGCTCTTCGTTGAAATGCAGGTCCAAAACCCGAATGCGCAAGTCTTGGTGTGCCATTTGCGCCCGACGTTGACCGCGGTCAGGCACAAACTCTGCCACCGCGACACGCAGGGGCTGACAGGCCTGGCAGCCATCGCAATAGGGTCGGTAAGTGAACAGCCCACTGCGGCGAAAGCCCTGAGAGACCAAGTCGGAATACACCTCGTTGTGGATCAGGTGGCTGGGGGTGGCCACTTGAGAGCGAGCGGAACGGTCTGGCAGGTAGCTGCAGGCATAAGGTGCCGTGGCGTAAAACTGCAGCGCCTGCAGCGGTAGCTCTTTGAGATGGGTCATTGAAAACCCTTCAAGGATTGCAGCGCAGGCCAATTCAAAGTCTGCGAACCCCACTGGATGGCCTGCCCATCCAGCGCTTGTTGAACCCCTGAAATAAAGCGGGAACGGGGCATTTCCCGCGCACCCAATGATGCCAAATGGCGGGTGTTTTGTTGGCAGTCGATGGCGTGGACACCTTCTTGCAAACACACACTCACCAAATTGGCCAAGGCCATTTTGGAGCCGTCGTTGATGGTGGTGAACATGGACTCACCAAACACAGCAAGCCCTAAATTGACAAAATAAAGCCCAGCCACCAGTTGGCCTTGGTGCCAGACCTCGCTGCTGTGCGCAAAACCATGTTGGTGCAGTTCTTCATAGGCCTCGACCATTTCGGGGACGATCCA
This sequence comes from Limnohabitans sp., assembly GCA_015657605.1. GTDB lineage: Bacteria > Pseudomonadota > Gammaproteobacteria > Burkholderiales > Burkholderiaceae_C > Limnohabitans_A. Next base: position 6,405 of record JACDQO010000392.1, read on the forward strand.
AGTGCCCTTTTGGCCTGCGCGGGCAGAGGCGGCGCACTTTTGGATCACTTGCGAAAAATCGCGGTCGAAGCACAGTTCGAATCCTGGAGTCAGCGTCCAGCGATGCAAAGATTTGCGCAAGGACCGGTGCAGTCGAAATTCACGGGTGATCAACACCATGCGGGGGTCCGGGCTCCACCACAGCACGGGTTGACCTTCACTGAACCAAGGAAAAATACCTTGGCTGTAAGCCTCGATCAGCCGCGCCGCAGACAAGTCACCGCTGGCTGCCAGCAGGCCCGGCGCCGCGCAGTGGGCCCCCAGGCGGTGTCTGCGCCAGGCAATGCATCGCCCTCGGCAATCCAGGGCAGTTCCGGCGCATCGGCTTGGGCAATAGGGCTCATTCTTCAATTACACAATAAAACCAGATTTGTCGGAGGTGCTGGCCTTATGATTTTGCAGATGAACCACTTTCCTGCCGGTTGGCTAAGACCGAATTGGCCGGCCCCTCAACGTGTCAACGCGGTCATGACCAACCGTGAGTCAGGGGTATCTGCTGCGCCATGGGACAGCATGAACTTGGGTGACCATGTGGGTGACGCGCCAGCGGATGTCCAAGCCAACCGCGATCACTTGGCAGGTTTATTGGAAAGACGACCTGTTTTTTTGCAGCAAGTGCATGGTGTGACCTCGGTCAATCTGTCACGCGATTGCCCTGACGGGTGGGTTGCCGACGCTTGTTGGACCCAAGATGCTCAGGTGGCCTGCACCATCATGGTGGCCGATTGTTTGCCGGTGCTTTTGTGCGATGCTTCGGGTCAGTGGGTGGCCGCAGCCCATGCGGGATGGCGAGGCTTAGCAGGTACCCAGGGACATGGTGTTCTGGAGGCCTTGATCTCCGACTTGTCGCAAGCCGGTTGTGATGTGTCTCATGTGCTGGCTTGGTTAGGGCCTTGTATTGGTCCTGATGCTTTCGAGGTTGGCGCCGACGTTCTGCACGCCTTTGATGACGGAACGGCTGCGATTCGGTCGATGTTTGAGGTGCAGTCCAACGGCAAGTTCAAGGCCAATTTGGCAGGATTGGCCCGTTTGCGATTGCAAGCTTTGGGGCTGAACAGCATTCACGGCAATGACGGCGCACCCATTTGGTGCACGGCATCACAGCCGCAATTCTTCTTTTCGCACCGCAGGGACAGCCGCACTCTCGGGCAAAGTGGGCGGATGGCCGCTTGCATCTGGCTGGGTGCTTGAGTCGATTTGCAATTGGGCCGCCAAAAACTCTTCGCGCGCCAATTGCTCTGATTTTCGAATGGCTTTTCGCCGCAATGGGGTTCCCATGAGGTACACCACCAAGGCCATGGGCAGCAGGCCGTAGAGCACGAATGTGATGATGGCGCCCAGAACGCTGCCCTGTGAACTGAATGCTTCGGCCAAGGCCATCAGCAAAGTGACATAAAGCCAAGCAATGACGATCAAGTACATCTTTTTTCCAGTTGTAATTTAGGTGACATCAAATTGAAAGATACTCTGTTCCATAGATTTCATAAATATGTGGATTCAGGAGACCTGACATGAGCGCTGCGACCCCGGAATTTTGGTCCCAAATGGGTGAAGGTTTTCAAAACCAGCTCACGAAAAGCTGGGGTGAAGCCATGCGGCATTTTCAGACCATCGACTTAGGGGGCTTGAAATCAGGTCATGAGGCTGCGCCCATGGTCAAGTTCTCACCTCAAAAGCTGCAAGACCTGCAAGCTCAGTACTTCAAAGACGCTTCTGATTTGTGGAATCAGAGTCTGCAAAACAGCTTGCAAGTCAAAGACCGGCGTTTTTCGGGTGAGGCTTGGGCTTCCAACCCGATGGCGGCTTTCAATGCGGCCACTTATTTGCTGAACGCTCGCACGCTGATGGGCTTGGCCGATGCGGTGGAATCGGATGAAAAAACACGCTCCCGCATCCGCTTTGCCGTCGAGCAATGGGTGGCAGCCGCTGCGCCCAGTAACTTTTTGGCCTTCAATGCCGAGGCTCAGAAAAAAGCCATTGAAACCCAAGGCGAGAGCATCGCCAAAGGCGTCCAAAATTTGATGCACGACATGCAGCAGGGCCATGTCTCGATGACCGATGAGAGCCTGTTTGAAGTGGGCAAGAACGTGGCCACCACCGAAGGTGCGGTGGTTTTCGAG
>JACDQO010000393.1 GCA_015657605.1 Limnohabitans sp.
CCAGCATCTGGCACGACCCGGCCATAGACACCCACGGCAAACACCACGCGCCTGCGAGCTGGTACGACAAAAGCATTGGCCGAGTGACCGGCTGGTTTGACCAAGGCACCGAGCGCTTGGCCGATGGCTACCAAGCCCTGTTGCGCTGGGCCTTGGTGTACAAAAATCCACTGTCTTTTTGGCGCTGACCATTTTTGTGGCCAGTCTGTTCATGATCCGACTGCTGGGCACCGAGTTCGTCCCCAAAGCTGACTTTTCGGAGACCTCGCTCAAGTTTGAAACCCCGGTGGGCACATCGCTCGAAGCCACCGAAGCCAAAGCCCGGCAGGTTGAGGCCATCTTGCGCGAGTTCCCCGAGGTGGTCTACACCCTGAGCACCATCAACACCGCCAACGCCCAAGGCAAAAACAATGTCAACCTCTACATCCGTTTGGTGGAGCGCAAAAAACGAGACCGCAATGCCGACCAAATGTCCGCGCTGCTGCGCGAGCGCTTGAAACAAGTGCCCGGCGTGGCCGTGACGCACGCGGGCCTGCTCGACGCGGTGGGTGGCAACAAGCAGATCGAATTTTCACTCAAAGGCCCCGACCAGCAAGAGCTCGAACGCCTGGCTTTGTTGGCGCTGGACAAGGTGCGCGCCATTCCCGGCTTGGTCGATTTGGACTCCAGCGTGAAACCTTTCAAGCCCGTGGTCAAGATCGAGATCCAGCGGGACGCCGCATCCGACTTGGGACTGGGCACAGCCCAGCTCGCTGGTCCCTTGCGCACGCTGGTGGCTGGGCAAACCGTGGGCAATTGGCGCGCCCCCGACGACCAGACCTATGACGTGAATGTGCGCCTGTCGCCTGAAGCCCGCAACAGCCCACAAGACCTGGCGCGGCTGCCCTTCATGGTGGGCAGCGCGGCCGATGGCAGCCCCCGCATCGTGCGCTTGGGTCAGGTCGCCCATGTCACCGAAACCACCGGCTCCAACCAAATCAACCGGCGCGACATGTCGCGCGAAGTCGCCATCAATGCCAACGTGTTCGGTCGCTCGGCGGGCGAAGTCTCTGGCGACGTGCGCGCCGCGATGGACAGCCTGAACCTGCCCCCTGGCTACCACTACAGTTTTGGCGGCTCCACCAAAAATATGGGTGAGTCCTTTGGCTACGCCTTGTCGGCCCTGCTGATGGCGGTGATCTTCATCTACATGATCTTGGCGAGCCAGTTCAAGAGCTTTTTCCAGCCCCTGGCACTGATGACCTCCCTGCCACTGACCCTGATCGGCGTGGTGCTGGCGCTCATGGTTTTTGGCTCCACCTTGTCGATGTTCTCCCTCATTGGCGTGATCATGCTGATGGGCTTGGCCACCAAAAATGCGATTTTGCTGGTCGATTTCGCCATCCGCGCCCGCGCCGACCAGACCGATGACCAAGGCCACACCGTCCCTGGCCTGCCGCGCAACGAAGCCTTGCTGATGGCGGCCAAGGTGCGGCTCAGGCCGATTTTGATGACCACTTTGGCCATGATTTTTGGCATGGTGCCCCTGGCCTTTGCTCTGAGCGAAGGCTCCGAGCAACGCGCGCCCATGGGCCAAGCGGTCATTGGCGGGGTCATCACCTCTTCGCTCTTGACCTTGGTGGTGGTGCCGGTGGTGTACTGCTACATGGACGACTTGGCGCAATGGTTGCGGCGCAAAGCAGGCCTGGCCCCTGCGCGTCAGAGTTCAGACACCCACGCCGCTTAAAATTCCCCTTTTGAACCCGATACCCGATCACGCCCCGCAGGAGTTACCGCACATGGATCTGAACCAAGCCCGATTCAACATGATTGAACAGCAAATCCGCCCCTGGGAGGTGCTGGACCCGAATGTGTTGGCCCTGCTGTCCACTGTTCGGCGTGAAGATTTTGCCCCCTTCGCGCACAAAGCCTTGGCCTTTGTGGACATGGAAATCCCTCTGGGCAGCGCCCCCAACCAAGTCATGCTGGCCCCCCGTGTGCAAGCCCGCATGTTGCAAGACCTGGCGGTGCGCGCCACCGACAAAGTGCTGGACATTGGCACGGGCTCTGGCTTCATGGCCGCCTTGCTGGGCCACCAGGCCGCCAGCGTGTTGAGCCTGGAAGTCGATCACGCCTTGGCCGCCCAAGCCCAAACCAACTTGCAAAAAGCGGGCGTGACCAACGTCACCGTGCGCCAAGCCGATGGCAGCCAAGGTGCGGCCGCAGACGGCCCCTTTGACGCGATTTTGCTCAGCGGCTCGGTGGCCGAAGTGCCCGCGGTTTTGCTGCAACAACTGAGCATCGGCGGCCGTCTGGTTGCCATCGTGGGCGATGAGCCCATGATGCGCACCACCTTGATCACCCGCAACGGCGAAAACAGCTGGAGCACCACCGAGCCATGGGACTGCAACGCCCCTCGCCTGTCCGGCTTCGCAGAGCCCTCCCGCTTCAAATTCTGAGGTCAGCATGGAACAGATCTACCCCGCCCAAGTCGCCGAATGGGCCAGCCAGCAAACCCAACGCCCATTTGCTGGTTTACGTGACGCGAAGCCTGGGAACTGCAAACGGCCTGCGCCAACCCGAAGCGCTGG
>JACDQO010000394.1 GCA_015657605.1 Limnohabitans sp.
GGGGTAGGCCATGCCGCTGTAACGGCGATCGCGACCGGCCCAAGCCCATTGCTGCTTGTCGCCCGAGTAATTGAAGTCCCGGCCAAACAACCACAGCTCTGCGCCCAAGGCCGATGCGTGGTCGATCACGCTTTGGGGTGGGACCGGGTCACTCACCACCACGGGCCGCCCTGCCCGCATCACGCCCGCTTTTTCGCGGCCGATGGTGTCTCGGTCGTGGCCCAAAAGGGCGGTGTGGTCGATGTCAATGCTGGTGATGATGGTGCAGTCGGCATCCACGATGTTCACGGCATCCAGTCGCCCGCCCAGGCCCACTTCCAAAATGGCCACGTCCAAGTTGGCACCCGCCATCATGTGCAAGATGGCCAAGGTACTGAACTCGAAATAGGTCAGACTGATATCACCGCGCACGGCTTCCACGGCTGCAAAAGCCTCGGCAAACGCTTCGGCGGAGGCCGACTCGCCATGCAAGCGGCAACGCTCTTCAAAGTGCACCAAATGGGGCGAGGTGTACACGCCCGTGCGGTAGCCCGCTTGCAGCAAAACCGCCTCCAGCATGGCGCAGGTTGAACCTTTGCCATTGGTGCCCGCCACGGTGATGACGGGGCAATCAAAACGCAGCGCCATGCGGTCGGCCACGGCCTTCACCCGCTCCAGTCCCATGTCAATGGCCACCGGGTGTAGTTGCTCGCACCATTCGAGCCATTGTTGTAGAGTCTTCATAGGCCGCGATTGTCGCCCAGACTAACCTCCACAAGCTTTGACAAAACCCCATGCACCCCATCGTTTACGGCATTCCCAACTGCGACACCGTCAAAAAAAGCCCGCACTTGGCTGAACGACCAAGGCTTACAAGCCGAATTCCACGACTTCAAAAAACAAGGGGTGCCTGCCGAGTCGCTCGATCTCTGGCTGACCGCTGTCGGCTGGGAGACTTTGCTCAACCGCAAAGGCACCACCTGGCGCAAGCTGGAACCTGCCGTACAGGCCAGCGTGACCGATTCGCACAGTGCCAAAGCGGTCATGCTGGCTCAGGCCAGCACCATCAAGCGCCCGGTGATCGCCTGGCCCTCGGGCCGGATCACGGTGGGTTTCACCCCCGAGGCGTGGCCCGCCTGAGGCAGCCATAAGGCGGGCTCACACAGCCCTTGGCACTTACCTTTCTTTACGTTTATGTCAGGCAACAAGCCACCTGACACCGCTAAACTCGCCCAAACCGTCACGGAGAACCTGCATGAAAAATTGGGCGACCACCCTATTGCTGACCACCATGGGCTTGGCACAAGCCCAGGAAGTGGGACAGGTCCTTTCTCGCACACCGGTGTACCAACAGGTGGCGGTGCCGCGCCAGACCTGCAGCCAGACCCCCGTAGCGGTGCAAAACCCCACCTCGGGTGCAGGGGCCCTGATGGGCGCCATTGCCGGGGGCGTTGTGGGCAACCAGATCGGCGGCGGGTCGGGCCGCGCCCTGGCCACCGTGGCCGGTGTGATGGGCGGCGCCATCATGGGCGACCGCATCGAAAACCCCGGGAGCCAATTGCAAAACCAGACCACGTGCAGCACACAAACTGTTTACGAAAACAGGCTGACCGGCTTCAACGTGGTCTATGAATACGCAGGCAAGCAATACAACGTGCAATTGCCGCAAGACCCAGGTCCCACCATTCAGCTGCAGGTCACACCCGTGGGCTTACCCCGCAGTGAAGCACCCGTCAACAACGTGGTGAGCAACGTGGCCGCAGCGCCCGCACCGACCACCATCGTCCATGAATCCCGGGTGGTCTACGTACCCACTCCGGTCTATCGCAGCTACCTGCCGGTGTCCACCCACATCAACCTGGGATGGGGCTGGAGCGGCGGCTACGGGCACCGCCACGGCCACTGGCGCTGAGCAAGCCCTTGCCCATCCACCAACGGTAAGACCCAGCGTCTGGCCTAAAATGTCGGGTTGATTTGTCGCAAAGGGCGTCTCAAGACGCCCTTTTGCATTCACGCGGGAACCAC
>JACDQO010000395.1 GCA_015657605.1 Limnohabitans sp.
AAAAACCGGGCCTGAATGGCCCGTTTTTTTTGGCGGGTCCCTTTACAAAGACGCCAAGCGTCACACGCTTAGGCGTGGGCTTGCCCTGTCAATTTGCTGCGCACTGGGCGGCTTGTTTCCAGGCGGCAGCGGCCTCGGCAGCGTCTTGGCGTTGCTCGGCCAGTTCGGCCAGAGCCATCCAGGCGTTTCGCTTAAGCGCTGGGCTCTGCAGAGTCTTCGTGGCTTGACTCAACAGGCCTTGCGCTTTGCCCCAGAGGCGGTGTCGCAGGCAAAGCATGCCAGCCAAGTATTGCAAATGGGCGGCTCTGGGCTGGGCCTGCTGGGCAGTCTCCAGGCGAGAAAGCCAGTCAAACGCATCTGGGGCGTCGACACCGGGCAAGCAGGCGTCAAACGCTTGCACCACCCTGAGCAACTGATCTGGCGACCAATTCGAACGCGCCGACTGCACGGGTCCCCAAAATTCCTGCAACCAAGAACGGGCAGTGGCAGGGGCACCCCCCAATTTCAACCAACGCAAAACCGCCTCAGCCGCGATTTCGGGCATCAAGCGCTGCGCTGGGGTCAAGCGCACCCAAGTGCGCTGCAAGGCATCGGCATCATGCGTGTGCGAGATCAACTCCAAGACCAAGCGAGACACCAAGCTTTCGGCAGCCGTGGGTGAAAACGCCTTGTGCTTGGCCAGCAATGTGGCAGTCTCCAGCGCTTGACCCGGTTGTCCTGCCAAGCGCGAGGCCTTGAGCTGCAGACGCATGGCCACCATGCGACGACTGGCGGCATTTGGCAATGCTTTGAGTTGCTCCAAACTGGCAGCAGCATCCCGGTCGTCCAGCAACCAGCGCGCCGATCGCAACAGAGAACCTTCCAACAAAGTTTGACCCTCGCCGCCCTGGCTTTGGGAGGCTTGGGCCAAGGCCCGTTCCAGATGCTGTTGACGCTGCGCCTTGTCTTGCAGGGCATGGCTGGCCTCAGCGGCCATGATGTGCGCCAAAGTCCGCAATGCGGCGGCATGCTCCAAGTGAACGCCCGCAGCCGCCAGCAAAGCCTCTTTGTTCAAAGTTTGCTCGGCCGACTTTCGGGCTCGCAAGAATCGGCCCGCCATGAAGTGTCCGATGGCATCGAGCAATGCGGCGTGGCTGGCCCTTTCTTTTTGTTGCAAGCGCCAGCGCTGGGCCTTTTGGGGCAAAGAGAGAAAAGCCTCCAGTGCACGCTGGGCCAAAATCACCAGCAAAACCACTGAGAAAACCATCAAGAACGCCAGGTTCAAAGAGATGTCCACCCTGTGCGGGTAAAGAAACAAACTCACCGTGCCTTGGTTGTTTCCCGCAAGCCAAGCGCCAGCAGCCGCCAAAGCGAACAAAATGATGAGCCACAAAGCTGCACGCATGCTGATTTACCTTCCAGCCGCAGCCGTGCTGAGGGCCGTCAAAGAAGCCTCGATGCGAGGTACCTCGGCCGTTCGCACTTGTTCTGTGGTTTGCTCCAACAGTTGCAACAACTGGGTGGTGCGACGCGATTGCGGCTCGGCGTAGCGCCGAACCAAAATGGCCGAAGCATGGAGGTCAGCACGCACACCGTCTTTCTGACGCGCCAGCAAACCCAAGCGGGCATTGAGCAACTTGAGCTTGAGGTTTTCGCGCACGAAAAAGGCTTGCTCTGGCGACAGCAAGGCGGCCTCTGGTGCGTCAATGCGGCTGACACGCAGCAAACTCTTGAACTCATCGCCCATTCGGGTCAAACCGGCCATCCACCAAGACAGCGGCGTGGCGTTGGCCATGGGTTCGGTCTGTTGGCCCAAACGGCTTTGCTGGGACGTGGCATCGTTGGCCAGCACCAGACCGTCCACCAAGGCAACACCTTCGTCAAGCTTGAGCATCAAGCCCGGCAAGTCAAAGCCTGGCAAACTGTTGATGCGCTCCAGATCTTTTTCCAAAGTGCGCGCCAGGGGCATCAAGCGCGGCTGCGCCGTGCGCTGCACCCGCTTTTGAGCCGACTGCAGCGCAGCGACCAAGGGCTCGGTGCTGCCGGTCATCAGCGCTTGCTGCTGGGCGATGCGCAAAGCCGATTCGATGTCGACCAACAAATTCTCGTCGCGAGAGCGCGACAGGCTTTGCATCAGGTCTTCCAATTGGGTGCGCTGCAAGGCCACTTCGGCCAACCGTGCCTCCAAGAGCGCGACTCTGGCCGCGCTGTCTTTCACGGTTTCTTGGGCTTGTTTGGCCCAGGTTTTGGCTTCCAAAGCCTGGACGCCAGAGTCGGTACTCTGACGGGCCAACTGCTCTTGAATGCGTGAGAGTTTTTGCCATAAAAAGACCGAGGACATCAAGGCCAGCAAGGCCAAAGTGCCCAGCAAAAACACGACCCAAGCCGAGCGCTGAATGGCGGGGGCGGCAGAAACAAGCGGCTCGCTGGCAGGCTGTGTGTCGGGAAGGTCTGCTGAGGGGGGTGTCATGCCATGGATTTTATAGACTGTGCCTGAGCCTTGAGGCCCGCAGGCACCAAATCGACACTCGACCAGCCCAATTGCTTCAATCGGAGGGCAATGCGCGGGTGGGTGGCCAAGGCTTTGGCCCTGTCCAGATTCAAATCCGGGCAAGCCTGCAGCAGGTGCTGCGCCGCCTCCGAACTGCTGAACAACCAAAGGCTGCCGTCGCTCATGGCTTGTCTTGCACGGCTTTGTTGCGCCTCACTCAGTTGAGGTGCACGGCGCACATACGCCACCGTCTGCAGCACCTGGATACCCGCAGATTCCATCTGCAAGGCCAGCCAGTCACGCCCTGCCAACTGGCCATGTGCGTCGGCACCGCGCACAATCAACACCACGGCTTGAGCCTGCACAGCGGTTTTTGCCCCTGCCCTATTCATGGCTTGGCTGGCACCGATCGCGCGTGGGGCGACCAAGGCCCACAAAGCTTCCGAGTCAAACTGCGGCGCGGTCTCGTCAGGAGAATCGATCAACTCGGCCGGCCAGCCCTCAGCCAGCAATGCCGCCGGTACCGCCCCGTTGACCACGCACGGCATGGTTGAATCGGCGAGCCAGCCGGTCGCGCTGCCATGAAGTGACGTACAGCGTTGGCACTGACGAACATCACCGCCAAATACTGGGGCATGGCTTGCCAAGCGCTCACCAAGGGCGATGGGTCTTGCAAACCGGCAATTTCTATCAAGGGCAGCGACTCACTGGGCACGCCCAAGGCCTGCAAAGCCTGAACCCATGCTTGCGCTTCACGCTCGGGGCGGGTGACGATCACCCGAGGGGCCTCTATCGAGGCGGTCAAGGGTGCCTGCGCCATGTCAGCGCCCGGCCTCAATGCGCTCCGCCGTCGCGCAAAGCTTGTGCCACGCTCAGGCCCAGCGCCTCTGCGGCCTGCAGGCCATCGGTGCTGGCCTCTGCGTCGGCCGTGACCAAGGTGGTGCTGCCTTCCGGGTCGCCCCAAGCCGCTTGCAGCTTGAGCACCCCGCCCTCGATGGTGGCGTGTGCAGCCAAAGGCATGGAGCAGCTGCCGCCCATGGCCCGGCTCACTGCACGCTCGGCCGCCACGCGCCGCCACGAGGGTGCATCGGCCAGCTGCGCCAGCAAGGCGCGCAAATCGGCCCGGTCACTGCGGATCTCGATGCCCAAAGCACCCTGCCCTGCGGCGGGCAGCATTTGATCGGTTTCAAAAATATGGCGAATCCGCTCGCTCATCTCCAGACGCTTGAGGCCCGCTGCCGCCAGCACAATGCCTGCGTACTGGCCTTCGTCGAGTTTGCGCAAGCGCGTGTCCAGGTTGCCGCGCAGGGGCTCGATCTTCAAATCAGGGCGCAAGGCCCGCAGCAGGACCGTGCGGCGCAAGCTCGAAGTGCCCACCACCGCACCTGGCGGCAAGTCTTCCAGGCGGGCGTATTGCGACGACACCCAGGCGTCGCGGGGGTCTTCGCGCTCCATCACGCAGGCCAGCTCAAAGCCCTCGGGCATGTCCATGGGCACATCCTTGAGCGAGTGCACCGCGATGTCCGCGTGGCCCTCTTGCAGCGCCACCTCCAACTCCTTGACGAACAAGCCCTTGCCGCCCACTTTGGACAAGCTGCGGTCCAGAATCTGGTCGCCCTGGGTCGTCATGCCCAACAACTTGACCTTGCAGCCAAGCCCCTCGAGCAAGGATTTGACATGTTCGGCCTGCCACAAAGCCAAACGGCTCTCGCGGGTGGCGATGACGATAGAGGGTTGGGTGGTCTCGGTCACAGCGGGGTTCCTGAAAAAAATTTTGAGCCCATCAAAATGAAATCAATGGCTCATTTGTCTCTTCTGGCGATGCTAGCATGATGTCAAGGGAAATTGACACCCTGCAATACCCCAATCCCTATCCCCGAGCACACGATGAAACAGGCCGCCCCAGACACCGCCTTAGCCGACCCAGCCCCAACGCGCAGCACCACGCGCGAAAAACGCGACAGCGAGCGCCCCTTGGTCGAAGACATCCGCCTGCTCGGCCGCATTCTGGGCGATGTGATCCGGGTGCAAGAAGGCCCCGAGGCCTATGAACTGGTCGAGCAAATCCGCAAACTGTCGGTGGCTTTCAGGCGCGACGCGGACCACGAAGCCGACAAGGCCCTGAAAAAACTGCTCAAAAGCCTGAGCGGCGAACGCGCCGTGAGCGTGATCCGTGCCTTCACCTACTTCAGTCACCTGGCCAACCTGGCCGAAGACCGCCACCACATCCGCCGCCGCGCCATCCACGAGCGGGCGGGCCACACGCAAGAAGGCAGCATCGACGTGGCCCTGCAGCGCCTGCGCTGGGCGGGCATCACACCGCGCAGCATCTCGGACATGCTGGCCACCAGCTATGTCTCGCCCGTGCTCACCGCCCACCCCACCGAAGTGCAGCGCCAAAGCATTCTGGACGCCGAGCGCGACATCGCCCACCTGCTCACCGAGCGCGATGCCATCAAGGCCCGAGCCGCCGTGGTCAACGCCGCGAAAGACGCTTTAACGCCCAAGGAAATGGCCGCCAACGAACTGCAAATGCGCGCCCGCGTGATGCAGCTGTGGCAAACCCGCTTGCTGCGCTTGACCAAACTCACCGTGGCCGACGAGATCGAAAACGCGCTGAGCTATTACGAAGCCACGTTTTTGCGCGAAATTCCCAAGCTCTATGCCGAGTTGGAACAAGCCCTGCCCGGCCAGCCAATAGCCAGCTTTTTGCGCATGGGCCAGTGGATTGGCGGCGACCGCGACGGCAACCCCAACGTGACCGCCTCTACGCTCGAACACGCCCTGACCCGCCAATGCGACGTGGCCCTGCGCCACTACCTGACCGAGGTGCATTTTTTGGGCAGCGAGCTGTCGCTGTCGGCCATGCTGGTGCCCTTTGGCCCCGAGATGCTGGCCTTGGCCGAGCGCTCGCCCGACACCAACGAACACCGCCAGGACGAGCCCTACCGCCGAGCCCTCACAGGCATGTACGCCCGCTTGGCCGCCACCCTCAAAAAACTCACAGGCGGTGACGCCGCCCGCCACGCCGTGGCCCCACAAAACCCCTATGCCAGAGCCGAAGAGTTTTTGGCCGATCTGCGGGTCATCGAAGCGTCTTTGTGCAGCCACCACGCCGAAGCCTTGGCCGCCCAGCGCCTGCACCCGCTGATCCGCGCAGTCGAGGTGTTTGGCTTTCACCTGGCCACGGTGGACTTGCGCCAAAGCTCGGACAAGCACGAAGACGTGGTGGCCGAGCTGCTGACCAACGCACGCGTGGAAAAAACTACCGCCAACTTGACGAACACGCCAAACAAGCGCTGCTGCTGGGCATTCTCAATGATGCCCGCCCGCTGCGTGTGCCATCCGCCTACTACAGCGAACACACCCTGTCAGAACTGGCGATTTTTGAGACCGCGCAACGCCTGCTGCGCAGCTTCGGTCGGCAGGCCATTCGCCACTACATCATCAGCCACACCGAAAGCGTGAGTGACCTGCTGGAAGTGCTGCTGCTGCAAAAAGAAGTGGGCCTGCTGCGCGGCACGCTGGACGCACAAGCGCACAACGACCTGATCGTGGTGCCGCTGTTCGAGACGATTGAGGACCTGCGCAACGCCGCGCCCATCATGCGCGACTTTTATGCCCTGCCTGGCGTGGCCGCGCTGATTGCACGCTCGGGCGGTGAGCAAGACATCATGCTGGGCTACTCCGACAGCAACAAGGACGGCGGCATCTTCACCAGCAACTGGGAGCTGTACCGCGCCGAAATCGCCTTGGTGGAACTGTTCGACAAACTCCAAAGCAGCCACGGCATCACTTTGCGCATGTTCCACGGCCGAGGCGGCACCGTGGGTCGGGGCGGTGGCCCCAGCTACCAAGCCATCTTGGCGCAGCCCCCGGGCACTGTGCGCGGCCAGATCCGCCTGACCGAGCA
>JACDQO010000396.1 GCA_015657605.1 Limnohabitans sp.
CATGGCCATCGATCCGGTGCCGTTGCCCATCGGCCATGCCGACGTCGCGGCGGCCAAGGCAGGCGCGTCGTTGACCCCGTCGCCCACCATGGCCACCACCTGGCCACCCGCACGCAGTTTTTGCACCTGCGCCGATTTGTCGCCGGGCAGCACATTGGCCAGCACTTCTCCGGCTTCGGGGCGCAAGCCCAGGCGGCGTGCCATGGCTTCGGCGGCAGCTTGGTTGTCGCCTGAAATCATCACCAGCTTCAGCCCGCGTTCGCGCAGCGCTGTCAAGGCTTGTGCAGCACCCGCTTTGGGCTCGTCGCCAAAACCCATGAGCAGCAGGGCCTGCAAACCTGCATCGGTGCGCTCAGCCAAGGCCGAAAGACTTGCGCCTTGCGCTTGCAAGGCGTCGATGTCTGCCTGCCACATGCCGATGTCCAGACCTTCTTCTTGCAGCCAGCGCAAGCTGCCCAGCATCAGCAGCTTGCCGTCCACCTTGGCCAACACGCCTTTGCCGGGCACGGCCTGCAGGTCTTGCGCGGCAGGGCCTGCGAGGCCCTGCTTTTCTGCGGCGCTGACCACGGCTCGTGCCAAGGGGTGTTCACTGCCGCTTTGCACGCGTGCGGCCAAGGCCAACGCGTTTCGTGCATCTTGACCAGGTGCAGGGACATGGGCCAGCAATCGCGGTTGGCCCACGGTGAGCGTGCCGGTTTTGTCAAAGGCCACGGTTTGAACGCGGTGCGCCAACTCCAGCGCCTGCACATCTTTGATCAAGATGCCGTGTTTGGCCGCCACACCCGTGCCCGCCATGATGGCCACAGGCGTGGCCAAGCCCAGGGCGCAAGGGCAGGCAATGACGAGCACGGCCACCGCGTGGATGAGGGCGGTTTCAAAATCAGCGCCTGTCACCATCCACGCCCCCAAGGTGAGCAGGGCGATCACCAGCACCACGGGCACAAACACTTCGGCCACTTTGTCCACCAGCCGCTGAATGGGCGCTTTGGCCGCTTGTGCGTCTTCAACCAAGCGGATGATGTGCGAGAGCACGGTTTCGTGGCCCACGGCTGTCACGTGCATAAGCACACGCCCTTCGCCATTGATCGAGCCGCCCGTCAAGGCCGCTCCCGGTGCCTTGGCCACGGGCAAGGGCTCGCCGGTCAGCATGGATTCGTCCACCTGGGTTTGGCCTTCGACCAGTTCGCCGTCCAGCGGAAAACGCTCGCCGGGCCGCACTACGATCCGGTCGCCCACCAAAATTTCATCCACAGGCACATCGACCTCGCCGTCTTCGCCCAACCAATGCGCTTTGTCTGGGCGCAAAGCGTGCAAAGCGCGGATCGCCTCGGTGGTTTGGCGCTTGGCACGCGTCTCCAGCCATTTGCCCAACATCACCAAGGTGATGACCACAGCCGAGCCTTCAAAGTACAGGTGCGGCGCATGCCCTTCGTGCGCCGTGAGCCACAGCCACACCGACAGGGCCCAGCCTGCGGTGGTGCCCAAGGACACCAGCAAATCCATGTTGCCCGTGAATGCCTTCAGGGCATGCCAACCGGCTTTGTAAAAGCGCGCGCCCAACACGAACTGCACAGGCGTGGCCAGCGCAAACTGAACCCAAGCGGGCAGCATCCAATGCTGGTCCCACAGCTCGGCCAACATGGGCAAGACCAAGGGCGTGGTCAGCAGCAGGCCTACACCGACCGGCATGAAGCCTGCCCAGGGTGATTCAAGGCCCACATCGGCTTGTGCTTCGGGGGTACGGGGTTCATAACCCGCATCGCGCACGGCGCGGCGCAGCCGTGCGTCGGTCACGTCAGTGGACGCCACTTCAATGCGGGCCGATTCGGTGGCGAGGTTGACCGTGGCGTTCAGCACACCGGGCATTTTTTTCAGTGCTTTTTCGACCCGCGCCACGCACGATGCGCAGGTCATGCCGCCGATGCCGATGTCGTAGGTGATTTGAGGCTCAGTCTTGATCTGTGTCATGGCATGAAGTCCTGGATGGTCTATGCTCAGACCAGACCCTCAGGGGTCGTGTTCAGTTCATTGGAGAGGATGCATCATGAACCAAATTTTCACCGTTGAAGGCATGACGTGTGGCCACTGCGAAAAAGCAGTCACCCAAGCTTTATTGTCTTTGGATGCACAGGCCAAGGTTGTGATCGACCGCACACACAACACCGTGCAAGTGGATTCAGAAAAACCTCGCGAGGCTTTGGCCCATGCCATTGCCGATGAAGGTTACCGCGTGACAGTTTGATTTTTTAACACCTGGGAGTTTCACATGACCAAAAACATTGGCGACATCGAACGCATCGTCCGGATCGTGGGTGGTCTTGTCTTGATTGCACTGGCCGCTACGGGCACTGTGGGCGTTTGGGGCTGGCTGGGCTTGGTGCCTTTGGCCACAGGCTTGTTCGGTTGGTGCCCACCTTACAGCTTGCTGGGCATCAACACTTGCAAGAATAAAAACACCTGATCGCATGTCGCAAGATTCGCCGCTGTCTGAGCCTCCAGCAACGGCTGGGCGTTTGAACTTACCCGGCGTTTTGCCCATCGACAGCAAGCAACCGTTGGTTTGGCTCTACCGGGGCCTGAAAGACATCGGCCATTCACCTTGGTTGAGTTTGGCGCACGGCCTGGTCATCGCCATGGGTGGCGGCCTGATCACTTGGCTGGCACATGACCGGTTTTGGTTGCTGGTCAGTGCTGTGTCTGGCTTTTTGGTTGTGGCACCTGTCTTGGCCACCAGCTTGTATGCCATGAGTCGGGCCGTCGAAAGGAACGAAGCCGTCAACCTGCGGCTCTTGTTCAAGACTTGGACGCAATGGCAAACGCTGCAAAACAACGAGGCTGTGAGTTACTGGTGTCTGGTGCGTTTTGGTTTGTTGTTGGCCTTGGCAGGTACAGGCTGGGTCTTGACCTCATCGGCCTTGATCACTTTGCTGGCACCAGTGCCGATCCACACCCCCATGGATTTCATTCGCCATGTGGTGCTCAACCCCAACAGCTATTTGTTTGAGCTGTGGCTGATGGTGGGCGGCCTGATGGCTGCACCGGTCTTTGCTTCGAGCGTGGTGGCCATGCCTTTGTTGCTGGATCGCCAACTCAACACCTTACAGGCCGTACTGACCAGCTGGAAAGTGGTCTTGACCCATCCCATGCCCATGGTGCTGTGGGCATTTTTGATCATGGGCTTGAGCATGATGGGCGTTTTGAGTTTGTTCATCGGCCTGATCGTGATCGTGCCCATGCTGGGCCATGCGTCTTGGCATGCCTACCGCGATCTGGTGGACACCCGTGGTGTGCCCGAGCGCATGCCTGCCCAAAAGGCTGTGTGATGTGGCAGATCACAGAAGAGCAGTTCGCCTGGTTCGGCTTGACCGTTGGCGTCGCCGCTTTCATGCTCTACATGCTGTTCATCGTCTTGCAGCTGGCTTGGGAGTCCAAGGCGGGTAAGTTCGGTACCTTTGTCATTTTTTTGGGTTTGGCTTTTGGCATGCTGGGCTTTGTCGCCAAAGGCATCATCAATGGTGGCTTGGTACCTGAATTCAACGGCGGATAAAGCTGTGGATAAAAGAACTGGAATCCATGACTTATCCACAACTTGCTCTCTTTTTGCAATGTTGTTCATTTGGGCGGACAGCACAAAAGCAGTCCCACACACATGTTTGAAAGAACAACAAGTCTTTGTCAGCATTGAATAAAAGAAGCTTGTCCACAAAAGAAGCCTCTCCTTACTACTACGACTATTTAAAGATATAAAACAATAAGAAGATAAGAAAGAAGAAGTGCGCTGTTAAGATTTGCATCTTTCCAAACACCCAATCACCATGGCGAGCGTCAACGAAGATTCGACACTTCCCTGTTATGACATCAAGAGCGCTGAGCTGTCTTTGGTGTCTTTGGTCCTCAAAACAACCGACATCCAGATGCTTGCTGCGGCATTGGCTCAGCAATTGGGTGAAAGCCCAGGTTTTTTTGACCACGACCCCGTGGTGATCGATGTCACTTCTTTGGGTTTGACCGGTGGTGAAACCTTGGATCTGACAGATTTAACAAGCGTTCTTCGCAAAAATAGCTTGGTGCCTGTGGCCATCAAAGGCGCTCATCCAGCGCTTTTGTCGATGGCCAAGGGTCTCGGCTTGGTGGACGGCTCCGATGCCCGTGTGCGCCGTTCTGTGACCCTTGCTGAGCCCCAAGAACAAATGGCGGTCAGTCAACCCACGACCCCCCAGCCAGAACCTCAGCAAACGGCTTTGATTGTTGACAAACCTTTGCGTTCAGGCCAACAGGTTTACGCCAAAGGCCGAGACCTGATTGTTTTGGCCATGGTCAATGCCGGCGCCGAGGTCATTGCCGATGGGCACATCCATGTCTATGGTGCCTTGCGT
This sequence comes from Limnohabitans sp., assembly GCA_015657605.1. GTDB lineage: Bacteria > Pseudomonadota > Gammaproteobacteria > Burkholderiales > Burkholderiaceae_C > Limnohabitans_A. Next base: position 4,377 of record JACDQO010000396.1, read on the forward strand.
GGCAAAGCCATCGCAGGTGCCCGTGGCAACACACAAGCGCAAATTTTTGCTCTGGTGATGGAGCCCGAACTGATTTCCATCGCGGGTGTGTACCGCACCAGCGAAAATCCATTGCCCAAAGATGTTTTGGGTCAAGTGGCCCAGGTGTGTTTGCAATCCGGCCCCGATGGGGACAAATTGTTCATCACCCCTCTCAAGTCCTAATTTTTCAATCGAGTCCAAGAAAGTTTTTCCATGGCAAAAATCGTTGTTGTGACCTCTGGTAAAGGCGGTGTGGGCAAAACCACAACCAGCGCCAGTTTCGCTACCGGCTTGGCCCTCAGGGGTTTCAAGACCGCTGTCATTGACTTTGATGTGGGTCTGCGCAATCTGGACTTGATCATGGGCTGTGAGCGGCGCGTGGTGTACGACCTGATCAATGTGATTCAGGGTGAAGCCAATTTGAACCAAGCCCTCATCAAGGACAAGCAGTGCGACAACTTGTTTGTGTTGGCGGCTTCGCAAACCCGTGACAAAGACGCTTTGTCTCAAGAAGGTGTCGAGAAGGTCTTGACCGACCTGAGCGGCATGGGCTTTGAGTACATTGTGTGCGATTCGCCTGCGGGCATTGAAACCGGCGCCCTGATGGCCATGCACTTTGCCGACGAAGCTTTGGTGGTGACCAACCCCGAGGTGTCTTCGGTGCGCGATTCGGACCGCATCTTGGGCATGCTGGGCAGCAAGACCAAACGTGCGATTGAAGGCTCAGAGCCGATCAAAGAACATTTGCTCATCACCCGCTACAACCCCAACCGGGTGGAAGAAGGGCAGATGCTGTCGTTGCAAGACATCCAAGACATTTTGCGCATCAAGTTGCTGGGTGTGATTCCTGAAAGCGAAAACGTCTTGCAGGCCTCTAACCAAGGCACGCCCGCTATCCACATGGCCAACAGCGATGTGTCAGAAGCCTACAAAGATGTGATCGACCGTTTCTTGGGTGAAGACAAACCGATGCGCTTTACCGAAGCAGAGAAGCCTGGTTTCTTCAAACGTTTGTTTGGAGGCAAGTGAGCCATGTCCTTTCTTTCCTTCCTGTTGGGTGAAAAGAAGAAAACCGCCAGCGTCGCCAAAGAGCGCTTGCAGATCATCTTGGCCCATGAACGCAGCGGCCGAAATGTGGCCGAGCCCGATTACCTGCCCGATTTGCAGCGCGAGTTGGTGGCGGTGATCAGCAAGTACATCAAGATCAATCCAAATGACATCAAAGTCAATTTAGAGCGTCAGGACAATCTGGAAGTGCTGGAAGTCAAGATCGAGTTGCCCGACGCTCGTTGAAGATGAAGACCTGTTTGACCAGCGCTCAAACTTTCTGATTTGACCGCTCTGACAGCAAGAAAGCCACCTGAAAAGGTGGCTTTCTTCTTTTCAACGTGCGTTCAATGCGGTCCACAATGACCGCGCTGCGCGGATGTTGCGCTCTTTGACATGGCCAAAACCCTTGATGGTTTCTGGGACACGGGCCACGGCCAGGGCATGCGCATGGGTGCTGTCGGAGAGGTTTTCCAGCACCTGATCGATGTGTTGCATGTATTCACGGATCAAAGCGCGTTCGGTCACCCGTTCTTCGGTTTTGCCAAACACATCCAGTGCCGTGCCGCGCAGGCCTTTGAGTTGGGCCAGCAACTTGAAGCCGGTCAACATGGCCGGGCCAAACTTGCGTTTGACCAATTCACCTTTGTCATTGCGCTTGGACCACAGAGGCGGGGCCAAGTGGTAGTTCACTGTGAAGTCGCCTTCAAAGCTGTCCTTGATGCGTTCCAGAAAACCCGTTTGGGTGTGCAGCCGTGCAACTTCGTACTCGTCTTTGTAGGCCATGAGTTTGTACAAATGGCGGGCCACGGTTTCGGCCAAGATGGTTTTGCCCAAAGGCGCTTCGGTGGCGCGCACACGATCCACAATGTTTTGGTAGAGCTGGGCGTAAGCGGCGTTTTGGTAGTCCGTCAAACGCGCCATGCGGTTGGCCACGATGTCTTCCAAGTTGTCGCGCTTTTTGAATGTGATGACCTGCGCCGGCCGGATTTGTTGCATCAAGGCATCGAGCTGATGCGCGGCATGCCGCCCCCACTCAAAAGCCGCCAAGTTGTTTTTGACCTGCACGTCGTTGAGCTCGATGGCACGCACCAAAGACTCGCGGTGCAAAGGCACCCAGCCTTTTTGCCAGGCATAACCCAGGATCATGGGGGTTAACGTAAATCGTGTCACCCATGAGCTGCTTGGCCAGGGCATCGGCATCGAAGCTGCCCATCCCGTCCAGGCCCACTTGCGCGGTGATTTCGGCCACGCATTGCTCGGCCGGGTTTTGCCAGTTGCCGTTTTTCACAAAGGCGGCGGTGGGTGTGCTGCTGCTGTTCATGGCCACATGGGTTCGCCTGCGCGCATGCGCAAGGTGGTTTCTTTGGAAGCGCTGACGATGGGGTCACACCCGATGATGAGGTCGGCAGCGGCCATGCTCACGCGGGTGGTGCGGATCTCGCTTTGCGTGTTGGCGATCAGGATGTGACTCCAGGTCGCACCACCTTTTGGGCCAGGCCCGCCGAGTCTTGCGTGACGATGCCCTTGCCTTCCATGTGCGCGGCCATGCCCAGCAACTGGCCGATGGTGATGACGCCAGTGCCGCCGACGCCCGCGACCACCGTGCCCCAAGGCTCGTTGATGGTGGGCAAAACAGGTTCGGGCAAAGCGCCCAAGCTGGCCGGGTTGATCGTGGTGCTGGTGGATGATGACTTCTTTTTGAAGCTGCCGCCTTCCACGGTGACAAAGCTGGGGCAAAAACCTTTGAGACAGCTGGTGTCCTTGTTGCAAGTGCTTTGATTGATGGTGCGCTTGCGGCCGAGTTCGGTCTCCAAGGGCTCCACCGACAAGCAGTTGGATTGCACACCGCAGTCGCCACAGCCTTCGCACACTTCTTCGTTGATCATGACGCGCACGGCAGGGTCCACCATGGTGCCACGCTTGCGGCGGCGGCGTTTTTCGGTGGCGCAGGTCTGGTCGTAAATGATGACGGTGGTGCCTTTGATCTCGCGCATCTCGCGCTGAATGCGGTCGAGTTCGTCGCGGTGGAACACGCGCACGCCCTCGGCCAAAGCGACGCCTTCGTACTTCTCGGGCTCGTCGGTCACCACCACGATGCGCTGCGCGCCTTCGGCCTTCATGCTCATGGCGATTTGCACCACGCTGTGGCCTTCGGCACGTTCACCCACGGGCTGGCCCCCGGTCATGGCCACCGCGTCGTTGTACAAAATCTTGTAGGTGATGTTCACACCCGAGGCCACGCTTTGGCGCACCGCCAAAATGCCGCTGTGGAAATAGGTGCCGTCGCCGATGTTGGCAAAGATGTGCTGGTCGGTGCAGAAGGGTTGTTGCCCGGTCCACGGCACGCCTTCGCCACCCATTTGCGTAAAGCCCGTGGTGCTGCGGTCCATCCAGAGGCTCATGAAGTGGCAGCCAATGCCCGCCATGGCGCGAGAGCCTTCGGGCACCTTGGTCGAGGTGTTGTGCGGACAGCCGGAACAGAACCAAGGCGTGCGTTCGGCAGCGGCGCCCAGTGTCAGGGTTTGCAGAGATTTTTCTTTGGCGTCCAACAATGCCAGATGCGCGTCGATGCGTGCGGTGGTGTCTGCATCGATGCCCAGTTTTTTCAGGCGCTTGGCCACAGCGCGCGCGATGATGGCGGGTGTCAGGTCTGCGTTGGCCCGCAGCAGTGTGCGCTGGCTGGGGTTGGGCGTGGACCATTCGCCGCCAGACATATCGCCTTCGGCTTCGTCGAACTTGCCCAAGATGTTCGGGCGCACATCGTCGCGCCAGTTGTAGAGCTCTTCTTTGAGTTGGTATTCGATGACTTGGCGTTTTTCCTCGATCACCAAAATCTCGCGCAAGCCGGTGCGAATTCGCGGGTGGTTTGCGCTTCGAGGGGCCAGACCACACCCACTTTGTGCAGCCGGATGCCCAGCCGTTGGCAGGTGGCGTCATCGAGGCCCAGATCAAGCAAGGCCTGGCGTGTGTCGTTGTAGGCCTTGCCGCTGGCGATCAGGCCAAATCGGTCATTCGGTCCTTGGATGACGTTGTGGTTGAGCTTGTTGGCGCGGATGTAGGCCAAGGCCGCGTACCACTTGTAGTCAAATAAACGCGCTTCTTGTTCCAGTGCGGTATCGGGCCAGCGGATGTGCACGCCGCCGGGTGGCATGACAAATTCGGGGAGCACGATTTGCACGCGCTCGGGGTCGATGTGGGCGGTGGCGCTGGACTCCACAATTTCTTGGATGGTCTTCATGCCCGACCAAATGCCGGCAAACCGGCTCAAGGCCAAGGCGTGCAAGCCTTGGTCCAAGATGTCTTGCACGCTGGCCGGGAAAAACACCGGCAGGCCGCAGGCTTTGAAGATGTGGTCACTTTGGTGCGCGGCGGTGGAGCTTTTGGCCACATGGTCATCGCCCGCCACCGCCAGCACGCCGCCCCAAGGGGTGGTGCCCGCCATGTTGGCGTGCTTGAAGACGTCTGAGCAGCGGTCCACGCCCGGGCCTTTGCCGTACCAGATGCCGAACACGCCGTCGAACTTGTTGGTGCCGGGCGGGGCAAAGCCCAGCTGTTGCGTGCCCCACAAGGCGGTGGCGGCCAGCTCTTCGTTCACGCCGGGCTGGAACACGATGTGCTGGGCCTTGAGGTGGTCCTTGGCCTTCCACAATGACTGGTCGTAGCTGCCCAAGGGTGAGCCCCGGTAACCGCTGATGAAGCCCGCGGTGTTTTTGCCCTGCAAGGCGTCGCGCTGGCGTTGCAGCATGGGCAGCTTGACCAGGGCTTGCACACCGCTCATGAATGCGCGACCCACATCGAGGCTGTACTTGTCGTCCAGCGTCACGGTTTCAAGCGCTTGGCGAATCGAATCGGGCAAGGGGGCGTTCATGGTCTGTCCTGCAACTGAGATGGATGGCACAGTGTAGGGCGACACAGCCGACAAGTGCTTGCTTTCGGAGACAGGATTTGCCCTATGATTTGAAAGAATCTTGCTCAAAAAGGCTTCTTTTGGAAACAATGGACAAATTTGATTGGGCCATATTGAATGAACTTCAATCCAATGGCCGCCTGACCAATGCCGAACTGGCGCAGCGCGTGGGTTTGTCGGCCGCACCTTGTTGGCGGCGGGTGCGTGTGTTGGAAGAGGCGGGCGTGATCAAAGGTTATCGCGCCGAGATTGATCGGCAAAAGGTGGGGCTGGATGTGCTGGCCTTTGTGCGCTTGGACGCCGAGCGCAACCGGGGCGACATCACGCGCCAACTGGAAGAAGCCATTCACAAGATCCCTGAGGTGGTGTCTTGCCACTACATCAGCGGCACCGGCACCTTTGAGTTGCAGGTGGTGAGCAAAGACCTGAACACCTTCAGCCAATTTGCGCGGGATGTTTTGCTCAACCTGCCCAATGTCAAAGACCTGCACACCAGCTTTTCACTGGGCGAGGTCAAGGCCTCAGGGGCCTTGCCTTTGCAGGGGGACACACGGTGATCAGGGATACAAACCCCGTAGCTCTCTCGCTTGCAAGATGCGTGTACACGCCACGATGAAGGTGGCCGTGCGCAGGCTGACCCGGTGTTCGTCTGCGACTTGCCAAATGGCGGCAAAGGCTTCCCGCATGATGCGCACCAAGCGGGCGTTGATCTCGTCTTCGCTCCAGAAGAAGCTGGAAAAATCCTGTACCCATTCAAAGTAACTGACGGTGACGCCTCCGGCGTTGGCGATCACATCGGGCACCACCAAAATGCCGCGCTCGTGCAAGATGTCGTCGGCTTCGGGCGTGGTCGGGCCGTTCGCGCCTTCGATCACCATGCGGGCTTTGATTTGGTCGGCGTTGCTCGCGGTGATTTGTTGTTCGAGCGCGGCCGGAATCAGGATGTCGCAATCGACCGCCCAGAATTGCGCATCCGGCAAGGTTCAGCAGGGGCAAAACCCTTGACGCTGCCATGCTCGCTGACATGTTGCAGCAAGGCGGGCACATCGAGTCCAGAGGCTTTGTAAACCGTGCCGCCATGGTCTTGCACGGCCACCACGGTGGCGCCGGCTTGGGCAAACAACTTGGCCGCGATGCCGCCCACATTGCCAAAGCCCTGCACAGCGATCCTGGCTTGGGTGATGTCCAGCCCGATGTGCTGCGCGGCCTCTTGGCCCACGGTGTAAACGCCGCGCCCGGTGGCTTCGCGGCGGCCCAGCGAGCCGCCCAAGGCAATGGGTTTCGCCGGTCACCACGCCCGATGCGGTGGCGCCTTCGTTCATGGAATAGGTGTCCATCATCCAGGCCATGATTTGCTCGTTGGTGTTCACGTCCGGAGCGGGGATGTCTTTGGTGGGGCCGATGATGATGCCGATCTCGCTGGTGTAGCGGCGGGTCAGGCGTTCCAGTTCGCCGCGTGACAGGGTTTTGGGGTCCACACGAATGCCGCCCTTGGCCCCGCCAAAAGGCAGGTTGACGGCCGCGTTTTTCACCGA
>JACDQO010000397.1 GCA_015657605.1 Limnohabitans sp.
CTTGACGGCGACCTGGCGGGCCACGGCCTTGTAGATCTGGGCGACTTCGCCGTCGGGGTCATAGACCACGGTGGGTTTGCCGCTGTCGGCCTGCAGGCGGATCTGCATGTCCAGAGGCAACGCGCCCAGGTAGTCCATGCCGTACTCGGTGGCCATCTTCTTGCCGCCGTCAGCGCCAAAGATGTGCTCGACGTGACCACAGTTGGTGCACACGTGCACCGCCATGTTCTCGACCAGGCCCAAAATCGGCACACCGACTTTTTCGAACATCTTCACGCCTTTTTTGGCGTCCAGCAGAGCGATGTCTTGCGGGGTGGTCACAATGACCGCGCCCGTCATGGGCACGCGCTGAGACAGCGTCAACTGGATGTCACCGGTACCGGTGGCATGTCGACGATCAAATAATCGAGCTCTTTCCAGTTGGTCTGGCGCAGCAGTTGCTCCAGGGCCTGGGTGGCCATGGGGCCGCGCCAAATCATGGCCTCGTCCGGATTCACCAAGAAACCGATAGACATGACCTGCACGCCATAGTTCTCCATGGGCTCCATGGTCTGGCCATCCTCGCTCTCAGGGCGGCCTTCGATGCCATCATCATCGGCTGGCTGGGGCCGTAAATGTCGGCGTCCAGCAGGCCAACCTTGGCACCCTCAGCGGCCAAGGCCAGCGCCAAGTTGACGGCAGTGGTGCTCTTGCCCACGCCGCCCTTGCCCGAGGCCACAGCCACGATGTTTTTCACCTGCGGCAGCAAGGCCACACCCCGTTGGGCAGCGTGAGCGGTGATTTTGCTGGTCACGTTGGCGGACACATTGGACACGCCCGCCACGCCCTTGGCCGCAGCAATCAGCGCCTGCCGAATGCCAGGAATCTGGCTTTTGGCGGGGTAACCCAGTTCCACGTCAAAAGACACATCAGCGCCTTCGACTTGCAGGTTTTTCAGGGTTTTGGTGGAAACGAAATCTTTGCCCGTGTTGGGGTCAATGACGGTTTGCAGTGCTTGCAGAAGTTGTTCGGTGGTCGCCATGGTCACTTTCTAGAATGGGCGGAGTTTACCGACAAGCTGAGCCATACACCCTAAAATCTCCGATTCCCCTACAAGTAGCCCCACCATGTCTGCCCCCACCGCGCCCCGCCAGCTTTTCGTCACCACGGCCTTGCCCTACGCCAACGGCAATTTCCACATCGGCCACATCATGGAATACATCCAGGCCGACATTTGGGTGCGCTTCCAACGCATGCAGGGTAGCCAAGTCAACTTTGTGGGCGCCGACGACACCCACGGTGCGCCCATCATGATCGCGGCTGAGAAGGCCGGCAAAACGCCCCAGCAGTTCGTGGCCGACATCGCGGCGGGCCGCAAGCCCTATTTGGACGGCTTTCACATCCAGTTCGACAACTGGCACAGCACCGACGCGCCCGAGAACCACGAGCTGGCCCGCCAGATTTACCGAGACCTGCGCGACATCAGCGCGGCCGACGGCGGCTCGCTGATCGAGGTGCGCTCGGTCGAGCAGTTCTTTGATCCCCAAAAGAACATGTTCTTGCCGGACCGCTTCATCAAAGGCGAGTGCCCCAAGTGCCACGCCAAAGACCAGTATGGCGACAACTGCGAGGTGTGCGGCGCGGTCTACGCGCCCACCGACCTGATCAACCCCTTCTCGGCCCTGTCCGGTGCCAAGCCCGAGCTCAAAACCTCGGAACACTTTTTCTTCAAGCTCTCCGACCCACGCTGCGTCGAGTTTTTGAGTCAGTGGACCCAAGACGGCAAGCTGCAGCCCGAGGTGGCCAACAAGGTCAAAGAGTGGTTTTCGGTGCGCACCAACCCCGACGGCACGACCAGCGAAGGCCTGGGCGACTGGGACATTTCGCGCGACGCGCCTTACTTCGGCATCGAGATCCCGGATGCGCCGGGCAAGTACTTTTATGTCTGGCTTGACGCGCCTGTGGGCTACTTGGCGTCATTGAAAAACCTGCTGGACCAACGCGGCGAAAGTTACGACGCCTACATGGCCAACCCGGCGCTGGAGCAATACCACTTCATCGGCAAAGACATCGTCACCTTCCACACGCTGTTTTGGCCCGCCATGCTGCATTTCTCGGGCCGCAAGACGCCCAACAGCGTGTTCGTGCACGGCTTCCTCACCGTGAACAACGGCGAGAAGATGAGCAAGAGCCGCGGCACGGGCCTGGACCCGCTCAAATACCTGAGCCTGGGCATGAACCCCGAGTGGCTGCGTTACTACCTCGCGGCCAAACTCTCGGCCCGCAACGAAGACATCGACTTCAATGCCGAAGACTTCATGGCGAGGGTCAACTCCGACCTGATCGGTAAATTTGTGAACATCGCATCGCGCTCTGCCGGCTTCATCGCCAAGCGCTTTGGCGGCCAACTCGGATCGGTGAGCGCCGACGGCCAAGCCTTGCTCTCGGCCTTGCAAGCCGCTACGCCAAGCATTGCCGCTCTCTACGACGAACGCGAGTACGCCAAAGCCCTGCGCGAAATCATGCTGCTGACCGACAAGGTCAATAGCTATGTAGACCAAAACAAACCCTGGGACTTGGCCAAACAAGAAGGCCAAGACGCCCGCTTGCACGACGTGTGCAGCACCTGCATCGAAGCCTTCCGCTTGCTCAGCCTGCAACTCAAACCCGTGCTGCCGGCCTTGGCGGTTCAGGTCGAGGCCTTTTTGAACGTGGGGCCCTTCACCTTTGCCCAAGCACAACAGCTGCTGGGCGCGGGCCACACCATCAACGCTTACCAACACCTGATGCAGCGCGTCACGCCAGAACAACTCGACGCCCTGTTTGAGCCGCCTGCCGTGGTCGAAGAAAAGCTGATCCCCGGCGGCGAAGAGATCGCCCCCACGATCTCCATCGACGACTTCGCCAAAGTCGATTTGCGCATCGCCCAAATCGTGAATTGCGAGCCAGTGGAAGGCTCGGTCAAGCTGCTGCGCCTGACGCTGGATGTGGGCGAAGGCCGCACGCGCAATGTCTTCAGTGGCATTGCCAGCATGTACAAACCCGAAGACCTGATTGGCAAACTGACGGTGATGGTGGCCAATCTGGCCCCGCGCAAGATGAAGTTCGGCGTGTCCGAGGGCATGGTGCTGGCCGCCAGCCACGCCGACGAAAAGGCCGAGCCCGGCATCTTTGTGCTGCAGCCTTGGCCCGGTGCCAAGCCCGGCATGCGCATCCACTGAGACACAAAGCTGACAAAACCCAGAACAGCCGGGGAGTAACATCTCCGACATGTTTCCCGGTTTACCGCCACTGGCGCCCTTTCGCCCCCGCCTCCTGCAAGACCTGCGAGGCTACACCCGACACAAGTTTGCCCTTGATGCGGGGGCCGGTATCACAGTGGGCATCGTGGCACTGCCTTGGCCATGGCTTTGCGATCGTCCAGCGGGCTCAAACCCGAAGCGGGTTTGTGGACGGCCATCATCGCGGGCTTTTTGATTTCGGCCTTGGGCGGCACCTCGGTGCAAATCGGCGGCCCGGCGGGGGCGTTCATCGTCATCGTCTACGGCATTGTCGAACGCTACGGCTTGGCCAACCTGTTGATCTCGACCGTGAGCGCGGGTGTGCTGCTGTTCCTGCTCGGCTGGTTGCGCTTGGGCAGTTGGGTGCGCCATGTGCCAGTCAGCGTGGTGATTGGTTTTACCAACGGCATTGCGGTGCTCATTGGCCTGTCTCAGCTGCGCGATGCCATGGGCCTGCAGGTCGAGAAAATGCCAGCCGACTTCTTCAGCCAAATCGGCACGCTCTCCAGCGCCATCGGCAGCTTCAACCCCTATGCTTTTGGCCTAGCCGTGGTGAGTGTGCTGGGCTTGTTTATTTGGCCGCGCTTGTGGGCCGTGGACTCGCAGTTTCGCCGCCAGATCGACAGCATCCAGGGCATCAGCGCGCTCAAAGCCACTTCACGGGTGCCCGCGCCCGTCATCGCTTTGGTGAGTTTGACGCTTTTGGCTTGGGCACTGAGCCTTCCGGTCGACACCATCGGCTCCCGCTTTGGCGGCATTCCCCAAGGCTTGCCGGTGTTTGTGTGGCCCGCCTTTTCTTGGGAAACCGCCAAGCTCTTGGTGGTCCCCACCTTGACCATCGCTCTGCTGGGTGCGATCGAGTCGCTCCTGTGCGCGCGGGTGGCCGATCAGTTGAGTGACACGCCCAAACACGACCCCAACCAAGAGCTCATGGCCCAAGGCATTGCCAACACCGTGGTGCCGTTTTTTGGCGGCATGCCCGCCACCGGCACCATCGCCCGCACGGTGACCAACATCCGCGCCGGCGCGGTCTCACCGATCGCCGGCATCGTGCACGCCGGCACCTTGGCCGCCGTGGTCTTGCTGGCCGCGCCCTTGGCCATGCACATCCCGCTGGCGGTGTTGGCCGGAGTGTTGTTGTTCGTGGCTTGGAACATGGGCGAATGGCGAGAGTTCGCCCGCCTCAAGCAGTTCAGCAACCACTACCGCCTGATGATGGTGTCGACCTTTGTCATGACCATTGTGTTTGACCTGACGGTGGCACTGGAGTTGGGTTTGGTGCTGGCTTTTGTTCTGTTTGTGCGCCGCCAAAGCCACTTGTTCAGCGCGGACATCGACTCGCACACCGAAACAAGTGTGGAGGCACGGTTGTTCGGCGCCCTGTTTTTTGGTGCAGTGGCCAAACTCGACCCTTTGCAGCGCTTGGCCGACACAGCTGCACCGGGCTTGGTGATGCGCTTGGACGTGCGCCAGATGATTTCATTGGACACCACGGGCTTGGATGCGCTGTAACAACTCCAGCGCAGCCTGAGCAAACGCCAGGGCCGCTTGGTGCTGCACGGACTCAATGCCCAGCCGCGCTCTTTGCTCGAGCGCTCGGGCTTTTCCGAGCACATCGACTTGGAAGATCCGGAATCGGTCTGAGCCCGTAAAATGGACGTTTTGTCCAACAGGTCAGCCATGTTCCCCTTTGCCCGCCCCCACTACACCTCTGACACCACGCAGTTCCTGACCCAACTCAAAGTCGAGCGCCCTGAATTGGAAGCCCAGCAACGCCAAGGCCGTGCTTTGCTGTGGGACACCGGCATGGACGCCCAGTTCCAAGCCCAAGCCCAAGCGGCACGCGTGGCCCAACAGCCTTACGTTTACCAAACCAAGGCTTGATCCAGCCCCACTCCGGCATGAGCACGGCTTTAACCGACCTCGAATCAGCCCCTGAGGGCATGGACTCGGCCCTGCCCGTGGTGGTGGACAACGTGGCGGTTGCCCGTCTGTATGGAGAGCCCTTGTTCTCCATGCCACGGGATTTGTACATCCCGCCGGACGCATTGGAAGTTTTTCTAGAGGCCTTTGAAGGGCCACTGGATTTGTTGCTCTACTTGATCCGCAAGCAAAACTTCAACATCCTGGACATTCCCATGGCGGGTGTGACGCGCCAGTACTTGAGTTATGTGGACGAGATCCGCCAACGCAACCTCGAGTTGGCTGCCGAATACCTGTTGATGGCGGCGATGCTGATCGAGATCAAATCCCGCATGCTCTTGCCGCCTAAGCGTGCCGCTGAAGGTGAAGAAGCCGAAGACCCCCGCGCAGAACTGGTCCGCCGCTTGCTCGAATACGAGCAAATGAAACTGGCCTCCATGCAGCTGAATGCGATCCCGCAATATGGCCGTGATTTTTTAAACACCCAAGTTCACATCGAACAAAGCCTTCAACCCCGCTTTCCCGATGTGAGCATGGACGAGCTGCAATCGGCTTGGCGCGACATTTTGAAACGTGCCAACCTGGTGCAACACCACAAAATCAGCCGCGAAGAACTGAGTGTGCGCGAACACATGAGCATCGTGCTCAGGCACCTGCAGGGCCGCAAATTTGTCGAATTTGAAAACCTGTTTGACCCCAGCTTGGGCACCCCTGTTTTGGTGGTCACCTTCATTGCACTGTTGGAATTGGCCAAAGAGACCCTGATCGAGATCACCCAAGCCGAAGCTTTTGCCCCCATTTACGTCCGCCTGGCCTACACACCCCAGTGAACGTGTCACACCCGTGGCTCCGAAAGCACCCTTCATGACCTCCTCCACCGCAACGCCCTACGGCACACTCCCCCCCCGCCTCGCCTGTGGCCACACGCAAACCTGTGAGCCTGCCGCGCCTGAACGAGATGCGCGAACGCGGTGAAAAAATCACCATGCTCACCGCCTACGACGCCACCTTTGCAGCGGTCGCTGACGCTGCAGGTGTGGACTGTATTTTGGTGGGTGACTCCTTGGGCATGGTCTGCCAAGGCCTGACCAGCACCGTGGGGGTGAGTCTGGACACCATGCGGTACCACACCGAGAGCGTGGCGCGTGGCATCCAGCGTGTGCAAGGCACCGCCTGGATCATTGGCGACCTGCCCTTTGGCACTTACCAAGAGTCGCGCGAACAGGCTTTGCGCAGCGCCAACGTGCTGATGCAGGCAGGCGCCCACATGGTCAAGCTCGAAGGCGGTGGCTGGACCACCGAAACCGTTCGGTTTTTGGTGGAGCGCGGCATCCCGGTCTGTGCCCACTTGGGCCTGACGCCGCAAACCGTGCATGCACTGGGCGGTTACCGCGTCCAAGGGCGTGGAGATTCGGCCGACAAACTGCGCCAAGAAGCCTTAGCCCTGCAAGACGCCGGTGCCAGCATGCTGGTGTTGGAGATGGTGCCTGCCGTCCTCTCTGCCGAGCTCACTTTGGCTCTGCCACGCTGCCACACCATCGGCATCGGTGCAGGCCATGGCACGGCGGGCCAAGTGCTGGTCATGCACGACATGCTGGGCGTCAACCTGGGCAAGAACCCCAAGTTCGTGCGCAACTTCATGACCGGTCAAAGCAGTGTTTTGGAGGCCATGGCTGCTTATGTGCGCGCCGTCAAAGACGGCAGCTTTCCTGACAACGCCTTGCACGCCTGGTAAAGGCGATTTCCCTCATGCTCATCGCCCGATCGATTGCTGAACTGCGCCAACACCTGGCCCAAAGCCAACGTCCCGCCTTTGTGCCCACCATGGGCAACCTGCATGCCGGCCACATCAAGCTGATCGAGCGGGCACGGCCGCAAGGCGACCTGACTGTCGCCAGCATCTTTGTGAACCGTCTGCAGTTTTTGCCGCACGAAGACTTTGACAGTTACCCCCGCACCTGGGAAGCCGACTGCGCCAAGCTCGAAGCGGCAGGCTGCGATGTGGTGTTCGCGCCGCGCGAAACAGACTTGTACCCGCAACCGCAGACCGTCAAGGTGCAGGCCGATCCGGCCTTGGGTGACATCTTGGAAGGCGAATTCAGACCGGGATTTTTCACCGGTGTGTCCACCGTCGTCATGAAACTGTTCTCCAGCGTGTTTGCGGGCAAAGCCCAAGGCGTGGCAGTTTTTGGCAAGAAGGATTACCAACAACTCATGGTGATCCGCCAAATGGTGGCCCAATTCGCCCTGCCCATCGAGGTGATCGGGGTGGACACTTGCCGGGCCGAGGACGGTTTGGCTTTGAGTTCACGCAATGGCTACCTGAGCGAGAGCGAACGCGCCGAAGCGCTGCAACTGTCACTGGCCCTGCGCGCACTGGGCCGCGACGCCCTGGCCGCTGCCGATGCACTGGTCCAGCATTTGCCCGCGCTGGAGGACAAGGCCACGCATGGTCTGCGTCAACGCGGCTGGCAACCTGACTACCTGACGGTGCGCCGCCGGCACGATCTGCAAGCGCCGCAAGCGGGTGATCCCTTGGTGGTCTTGGGTGCTGCCAAATTGGGCCACACGCGGCTGATCGACAACTTCGAGATTTAAAAAGGTCAATCGCTTGCCAATGCGCAAGCTGATGACAGGCCACAGCTGCAAGCTCAGTGGCTGCGGCCGCTTCTGAACATGCCGTGGGTTTTGCGGCTGAGCACGCCCTGCGCCGCCAGCTTGTTCATGGACGGGCTGGCGTGGGCATGGGTGATGGCCATGCCCAAGGCATCTGCCGCATCTTGCCGTGGCACCACGGGCAACTGCAACAAGCGCTTCACCATCTCCTGGATTTGTGATTTGGCAGCACGGCCGTGACCGGTGACGGACTGCTTCATTTGCAAGGCGGTGTACTCGGCCACAGGCAGGCCGCAGGACACCAGTGCCGTGACACAACAACCACGGGCCTGACCCAGCAGCAAAGTCGCTTGCGGGTTGATGTTGACGAAGACGATCTCGACCGAGGCCACATCGGGTTGGTAGCGTTCGCTGATTTCTCGGATCCCGTCGTAAATGACCTTGAGTCGCGCGGGCAGGTTCCCCATTTCCTCGCGGGTGGTCTCAATCACGCCACTGGCCACATAGGCGAGGCGCGAGCCGGTGATGTCGATCACGCCAAAGCCCGTGGTTTGCAAGCCAGGATCGATGCCCAAAATGCGCAGGGTTGGGGGCGGTGAGGTGGTCAAGCTCATGGCAAGACCACGCTGTTCATGCGGGCCACAATGGTCTCGGCGCGTTGCGCCAAATAAGGTGACTGCGGCAACTTTTCAAAGTAGCGCGGACGCGGCAACATGACCGCCAAACGCGCGGACTCCCAAGCGCTCAATTGGGCCGCGCTTTTGCGAAAGTAATGTTGGGCGGCGGCTTCGATGCCAAAGACGCCTTCGCCCCATTCCACCTGGTTCAAGTAGATTTCGAGAATGCGGCTTTTGCTCAAAAAGGCCTCGAGGGCCAGCGTGATGAGGGCCTCCTGTGCCTTGCGCAGCAAGGTGCGCTCGCCAGATAGAAAAAGGTTTTTGGCCAATTGTTGGGTGATGGTCGAGCCGCCAACGATCTTCACAGTGACGGGCTTTTCGGGTTGCCGCTGGGCGCGTTTTTCGGCTTGGGCTTTGGCCTTGGCATTTTTCTTCCCACGCGCTTTCCAGCGTATTGCC
>JACDQO010000398.1 GCA_015657605.1 Limnohabitans sp.
CATTGCCCAAAGCGGTCGCGGCCTGACTTGGACCGATTCGGCCACAGCCGTCAACGGCGGCAATTGCTACAACTGCCATCAGATGGACAAGAAAGAAATTCTTACGGCACGCTGGGCCCGAGTTTGTACAACTACGGCAAGATCCGTGGCGTGTCCAATCCGGATGACCCGGCCAGCAAGGCCATCGTGGAGTACACCTGGGGCAAGATCTGGAATTCCAAGGCCTACAACGCCTGCTCCAACATGCCCCGCGCCGGTCACATGGGCATCTTGACCGAGACGCAGGTGCGGCACATTGTGGGTCTGTTGCTGGACCCCAAATCGCCTGTGAACCAATAACCCTAAAACCCGGCTTGACCGGGTTTTTTGGACCTTTATATATCAGTGGTTGCAAATATGAATCTCTCCAAACGCGAATTTATCCAGGTCATGGGCGCCGGCACCATGGCTGGCATGAGCATGGGCTCTTTTGCCGAAGCCAGCGCCGCCACAGCAGCCAATGGCCTGTACGACATTCCCAAATTTGGCAATGTGTCTTTCTTGCACATGACCGATTGCCATGCCCAGCTCAAGCCGATTTATTTCCGCGAGCCCAGCATCAACCTGGGCATTGGTTCGATGCAGAACAACTTGCCGCATTTGGTGGGCGAGCATTTGTTGCAAGTGGCCAAAATCCGGCCCGGCACAGCAGAGGCGCATGCGCTGACTTTTTGGACTTTGAAAAGGCCGCCAAGCGCTTCGGCAAGGTCGGTGGTTTTGCCCACCTGGCCACGCTCGTCAAGCGCATGAAGGCCAGCCGCCCCGGCGCCTTGTTGCTGGACGGTGGTGACACTTGGCAAGGCTCGGGCACCAGCCTTTGGACCAACGGACAAGACATGGTCGATGCCTGCAAGTTGCTGGGTGTGGATGTGATGACGGGCCACTGGGAATTCACCCTGGGCATGGAGCGCGTCAAAGAGATCATCGAAAAAGACTTTGCCGGCAAGATCGATTTTGTGGCCCAAAACGTCAAGACCAATGACTTTGGCGACCCGGTGTTCAAGCCCTATGTGATCCGTGAAATCAATGGTGTGCCTTGCGCCATCATCGGTCAGGCGTTCCCGTACACCCCGATTGCCAACCCGCGTTACATGGTGGCCGATTGGGCGTTTGGCATTCAAGACGAAAACATGCAGGCCATGGTGAACGAGGCCCGTGGCAAGGGTGCGCAAGTGGTCGTTGTCATCAGCCATAACGGGATGGACGTGGACCTCAAGATGGCCACGCGCGTGAGCGGTATTGATGCCATCATGGGCGGCCACACGCACGATGGCATGCCCGTGGCTTCGATTGTTTCCAACAAAGGTGGCAAGACCTTGGTGACCAACGCGGGCTCGAATGGCAAGTTTTTGGGTGTGCTTGACTTTGAAGTCAAGGACAAGAAAGTCAGCGACTTCCGTTACAAGCTGCTGCCGGTTTTCTCCAACATGCTGCCCGCCGACAAAGAGATGGAGGCGTTGATCAACAAGATCCGTGCGCCCTATGAATCCAAGCTGGCCGAAAAATTGGCCGTGACCGATGGTTTGCTTTACCGCCGTGGCAACTTCAATGGCACGGGTGACCAACTGTTGGTGGATGCCTTGATGGCTGTGCAAGGTGCCGACATGGCGTTTTCGCCGGGTTTCCGTTGGGGCACCACGCTGTTGCCAGGCCAAGCCATCACGCGTGAGTGGCTGCTCGACATGACCGCTACCACCTACTCGTTTGCCACCGTGACCGAGATGACGGGCGAGACCATCAAGACCGTGCTCGAAGACGTGGCCGACAACTTGTTCAACCCCGATCCCTATTACCAGCAAGGCGGTGACATGGTGCGTGTGGGCGGCTTGACTTACAGCTGTAACCCAGTGGGCACGGCGGGCAACCGAATCAGCGACATGCGGTTGAAGGGACAGTTGATCGAAGCGGGTAAAAAGTACAAGGTGGCCGGTTGGGCGCCTGTGGCCGAAGAAGCGCGCAACCAGGGCAACAAGCAGGTCTGGGAAGTGGTCGAAACTTGGCTCAAAGCCCAAGGCGGTCGCATCAAGCCACGCCAACTCAACACCCCCAAAATCATCGGTGCTTTGCCCAACAAGGGTTACGTGGTTTAAGGGACGCAGCGCATCGGCGCGCTGTTTCCCTTGAAGGAATTCGCATGAAAAGAAGACATTTGCTGTTGGCCAGTGCCGCTGTGGGTGGTGTGGCACTGGTGCCCGAGGCCCGTTTGTTTGCACAACAAGCCCAGGAGTTCATTGAGGGGCCTGCTGTGGCCGATATCCCGGCGCAGCAGTTGTCCAAACATGTGTGGATGATTTACTCCCCCGATGGATTTCCGACACCGCAGAACCGGGGCATGATGGCCAACATCATCTTTGTCGTGACCTCCGTGGGTGTGGTGGTCATTGACTCGGGCGCGTCCTTGCAAATTGGTCAAATGGCCATCCGAATGATCCGCAAAGTGACCGACAAACCAGTGGTGGCCGTCTTCAACAGCCACTACCACGGTGACCATTGGCTGGGCAACCATGCTTTTGTCAAAGCCTATGGCGACAAGCTGCCCATCTATTCGTTGGCCAGCAGCATTGAAAAGCTCAAGGGCGCAGAGGGCAATCTTTGGCGCAGCCTGATGGAGCGCTGGACCAACCAGTCGACCATTGGCACGAAAGTGGTCATTCCCAACACCGCCGTTCAGCATGGTCAGGTGATCCAGTTTGGCGATGTGAGTTTGCGCATGCACCATTACGGCACAGCCCATACGCCCTCGGATCTGAGTGTGGAAATCGTGCAGGACAAAGTGACGGCCGTGGGCGACATTGCCATGACCAACCGCATTGCCAACATGGACGACGGCTCCTACCCCGGCACCTTCAAGTACTACAAAGCTTTGATGGCGGCCACTGGCGAGCAACTCTGGGTGCCAGGGCACGGCCGTGCACGCCCAGACCTGCTCAAGACCTATGGCGACTTCATGGCCGGTATCTGGGAGCCCAGTCTGAAGGCGGTGGAAGATGGCAAATCCGAGGCCGAAGCGAGAGCGGCGGTCATGAAGGACCCTCGCGTTGCCTCACGTGCCAAAACCATGGAAGGCTTTGACGGCAACATCGGCAAGTACATCAGCCTGGCGTACTTGGAGGCTGAAAAAGTCGCGTTTTAAAAAAGAAATCCGCACCAAGTTGAACGTGTGCGGATTTTTTATGGGGGGATGAGCGCTGGTGCCCCCGACAGGAATCGAACCTGTATCACTCCCTTAGGAGGGGAGAGTTCTATCCATTGAACTACGGTGGCCTTCAGAGCTGAGATTGTAACGACCGTGAATGCGCAATAGGCGTGACGCCAGCATCTGTTGATGCGGGCTCAGAATGGCAAGCTTTGCAGCAAGAGGTGCGCACTGTCGCCAAGGTCGGCTCGCACAAGGCGTCCTTGGAAAAAGA
>JACDQO010000399.1 GCA_015657605.1 Limnohabitans sp.
CTCGACAGGGCGGTGCCCAACAAACCAGGCGCCGCAGCCCAGTCATCCAGGGGTGATGTGGCTCGCCCAACAAGATCACGCCATAAACCAGGGCGAAGACCGGGATCAAAAAAGTCACTGTCAGAGCACGCGCAGGCCCCGCGCGGTCGATGAGCCGAAAATAAATCACGTAGGCGATACCGGTGCACACCACACCCAAGACAAGCAAGGCCCCCCAGGCTGCAGCCGAGGGCAGGTGGTCTGGGCGAAACCACAGGGCGGGCCCAGCCAGCGCAAGCGTAGCCCCGATTTGGCTGCCGGTGGCCGCCACCAGGGGCGGCATACTGGGCAAGTGTTTTTTGGTGAAACTGGCCGACAAGGCATAGCAGGTGGTGGCCGCCAAACACGCCAGCACGGCCCACACCGGGGCTATGCCCGATGCATTGGGCTTGAAGCTGGCCTGCTCACTGACCAGCAAAACCACCCCGCCAAAACCAATGGCCAGTCCCACCGTCCGCGACAAACCTGGCCTGTCATGCAACCAGAGCCACGCCACCAGCGCGCCAAAGAGCGGCACGGTGGCGTTCAAGATGGCCGACAGGCCGGTGCTGATGTGCATCACCGCAAAGGCAAACAAGGCAAATGGAATGGCGCTGTTGAGCAACCCTACCAAGAGCACGGGACGCCAATGCTGGCGTAAAACGGACCAATGGCCTTTGGCTACCAACAGAGGCAGCAAAAACAAGGTGGCGATGGCCACGCGCAAGGCGGCCGTGGGCAGCGCGCCCAGCTCCAGCGCGGTCAAGCGCATGAACATGAAGGAAGCCCCCCAGATGGCGGCGAGCATCAAGAAATCGGCCAACCAGCCGCGTTGTGGCGTGGTATTCATTCAGAAAAAAGGGCTGGCGTGAGTTGGGCCATGGGATGGCCTTCGCGCTTCAAAAGCGCTTGTTTGCGCCACAGCCCTCCCGCATAGCCGGTGAGTTGGCCGCCGGCACCCAAGACGCGGTGGCAGGGCACCAAAATGCTCACCGGGTTGCGCCCCACAGCCGCCCCAACGGCCCTGACCGCCAGGGGCTTGTCCAGCAGCTTGGCCAATTCGCCATAGGTTTGACTTTGCCCGGCAGGGATGTTGAGCAATGCCCGCCAGACCGATTGTTGGAAGGCCGTGCCGACCGACAAATCGAGTGGGCCTGACCAGGGTTGGTCCTGTCCCGCCCAAAAGCCTGCACATGGGCTGCGGCGCTGAGCAGCACAGGGTGGTCTTCATTTGTGCGCCAGGGCTGGCGCTGGGCTTCGGTGGGGCTGTGTTTTTGGTCGTCAAACCAGAGGCCGCATAAACCTGTAGGGCTTGCCGCCAAAGTGATGGGCCCCAAGGGGCTGTCTGTGCGCAGTGTGTGCAGTGTGCTCAAGGGCTTCATGGGGTGCATGTTAGCGTGGCCCGCCTACAATCTCATTTTTGCGAATCAAACGGGCCACGGCGGCTCTCAGTGAATGACAACGTATGCAAATCACCCCCACCATTTTCAAAGCCTATGACATCCGTGGCGTGGTGCCCTCCACCTTGAACGAAGCCGTGGCCGAGGGCTTGGGCAAGGCTTTTGGCACGCATGCCCTGGCCCAAGGTCAAGTCACCGTGGCTGTAGGGCGCGATGGCCGCCTGAGTGGTCCAGCCTTGTCGGCAGCGCTCATTCGAGGGCTTGGTGGCTGCAGGCATTCAGGTGGTTGACATTGGGCTGGCCACCACGCCCATGCTGTACTTTGCGGCCAGCACCTTGTGCCAAAGCGGCATTCAGGTCACGGGCAGCCACAACCCCAAGGACTACAACGGCTTCAAGATGGTGCTGGGCGGTCGTGCCATTTATGGCGATGAAATTCAGCTGCTGCGCCAAATGATGGAAGCCGAAACCTGGCAGCTGCAGGGCGGTGGGGGCGTTATGCACCAAGACGTGCTGGCCGACTACACCCAACGCATCGTGGGTGACATTAGGTTGGCGCGCCCGATGAAGATCGTGATCGATTCGGGCAACGGCATCGCGGGCGCTTCGGCGCCAGGCATCTTCCGCGCCTTGGGTTGCGAGGTGATCGAGTTGTTCAGCGAAGTAGAACGGCAACTTCCCGAACCACCAC
>JACDQO010000400.1 GCA_015657605.1 Limnohabitans sp.
ATGCGCTCCATCGGCTCGATGGTGAAAGCCACATCGCTGCGGTTCCAGGCGCTGACCATCAGTTGCCCTTGGTAATCGCTGTCAATCAAACCCACCAAATTGCCCAGCACAATGCCGTGCTTGTGCCCTAAACCCGAGCGCGGCAAGAGCATGGCGGCGTAAGCCGGGTCTTTCAGGTGCACGGCAATGCCTGTGGGCACCAGTTGCCATGCGTTGGGTTGCAGGGTCAAAGGTTCGTTCAGGCAGGCACGCAAATCCAGACCCGCGCTGCCAGTCGTGGCGTAGGCGGGCAGTTGATCGGCCATGCGGGCGTCGATGATTTTGAGGTCGATGTTCATTGGCAATCCTGAATTTTGTACAGCGCCCAAGACCCACGGCCATGGCACGCCAAAAAGGGAAATCTATTTCAAACGATGGGTAATGTCGTCGATCAGCTGCACCGCCAAGGCTTGCTTGCTGGCATGGGGCAATTCGCGTGCACCCGACGCATCGACCAACAACAAGGCATTGTCGTCCTGGCCAAAAGTGGCCGGGCCGATGTTGCCCACCAACAGCGGCACGCCCTTGCGAATGCGCTTGGCCGTGGCGTGCGCCAGCAGGTCTTGGCTTTCTGCCGCAAAACCCACACAGAACAAGTCGCCCGACGCGCCACGCGGTGACTGCGCGATGGTGGCCAGGATGTCCGGGTTTTCGACAAAACTCAACTCAGGCGTTTGGCCCGAGCCGTCTTTTTTGATCTTTTGATCGGCCGAATGCGAGGGCCGCCAGTCGGCCACAGCAGCGGTGGCGATGAACACATCGGCCGCATCTGCATTCAACTGCACAGCATCGAGCATCTGACGGGCCGAACGTACATCCACACGCTGCACACCCCGCGGTGTGGGCAAATGCACGGGCCCAGCGACCAGTGTGACGGTCGCCCCCGCCATGCGGGCCGCTCGCGCAATGGCAAAACCCATCTTGCCGCTCGACAAATTGGTGATGCCGCGCACCGGATCAATCGCCTCATAAGTGGGCCCGGC
Organism: Limnohabitans sp.; assembly: GCA_015657605.1. GTDB lineage: Bacteria > Pseudomonadota > Gammaproteobacteria > Burkholderiales > Burkholderiaceae_C > Limnohabitans_A. Next base: position 1,023 of record JACDQO010000400.1, read on the forward strand.
CGTGACCAAAACAGCCTTGCCTGCCAGCACCTTGAGGGTGAAAAACGCTTCCAGGTCTTCCAGAATTTCTTCGGCTTCAAGCATGCGCCCGTCGCCCGTCTCGCCGCAAGCCTGGTCCCCCTGCCCCACATCCAGCACATGGATGCCATCGGCTTTGAGCTGTGCCACATTGCGCTGCGTGGCCGGGTTGGACCACATTTCGCGGTTCATGGCTGGTGCCACGATCAACGGCACTTGGTCAATGGGCCTTGCCAGGCACATCAGACTCAGCAGTTCATCGGCACCGCCATGCAGCAATTTCGACATGAAATCAGCGCTGGCCGGGGCCACCACAATCGCATCGGCCTCGCGACTCAAATTGATGTGGGCCATGTTATTGGCCTCGCGCGGGTCCCACTGCGAGGTGTAAACCGGCCTGCCCGACAGGGCTTGCATGGTCACTGCCGTCATGAAGTGCTCGGCAGCCTGGGTCATCACGACCTGCACCGTCACGCCCGCCTTGACCAAGGCGCGGCAAAGCTCTGCCGACTTGAAGGCCGCAATGCCGCCCGACAAGCCCAGAACGATGTGTTTTCCAGCCAATGTGCTCATGGCTGGGGAATGTAGCAGAGTGAAGCGACAGCGAACGCAAACGCCTGCAACGCAGCGCCGGGTTCAGGGCTGGCCGGATCGGGCGATTTGGCGTGCGAAGCGAGTTATGAGCCCGACAGGCCAGCCCTGAACCCGGCGCGGAAAACGACCACCGCCACGTCAAGTAAACAGACAAGAAACGCCTGAAGACCGGGAAAACCCCGAACCCGACTGTCTATAATCACGATTTCCACCTACCGGGGGCTGTTGGCTCCCGTCTTGGACATGACCAAATTCGTCTTCGTCACCGGCGGTGTGGTGTCTTCCCTGGGCAAGGGAATCGCCTCCGCATCGCTCGCCGCCCTCCTTGAATCGCGCGGTCTGTCTGTCACCCTCATCAAACTCGATCCCTACCTCAATGTGGACCCCGGCACCATGTCGCCGATACAGCACGGCGAGGTTTTTGTGACCGACGACGGCGCAGAAACCGACTTGGACCTGGGCCACTACGAGCGCTTCATCAACACCCGGATGAAGAAGGCCAACAACTTCACGACCGGCCAGATTTACAAAAGCGTGCTCGAAAAAGAACGACGCGGCGACTACCTGGGCAAGACCGTGCAAGTCATCCCCCATGTCACCAATGAAATTCAAGACTTCGTCAAGCGCGGCGCTGGTTTTGGTACGCCCGAAGCCGTCGATGTGGCCATTGTGGAGATCGGTGGCACCGTGGGCGACATTGAATCGCTGCCCTTTCTGGAGGCCGTGCGCCAACTCAGTTTGCGCTTGGGGCCCAACAACGCGGCCTTTGTTCATTTAACTTATGTGCCATGGATTGCGGCTGCTGGCGAACTCAAAACCAAGCCCACCCAACACACAGTGCAAAAACTGCGCGAAATCGGCATCCAGCCCGATGCGCTGCTGTGCCGCGCTGACCGCTACATTCCAGACGATGAGCGAGACAAGATTTCGCTCTTCACCAATGTGCAAAGCTGGGGCGTGATTTCCATGCCCGACGTGGACACCATCTACAAGGTGCCCCGCGTGCTGCATGAACAAGGCCTGGATGGCCTGATCTGCGACAAACTGCGCTTGAACACCCAACCTGCCAACCTCAAGCGTTGGGACGATTTGGTCCACGATACTGAACACCCCCAAGGCGAGGTGACGATTGCCATGGTCGGCAAATACGTCGAATTGTCCGACAGCTACAAGTCCGTCAACGAAGCACTTCGCCATGCGGGCATGCGCAACCATGTGCGCGTCAAGATCGAACACATCGACTCCGAAACGATGACCCCCGAGACGGTGGCCAGCTTGGCCCATTTCGACGGCGTGCTGGTGCCGGGCGGCTTTGGCAAGCGCGGTGTCGAAGGCAAGATTGAAACCGCGCAATTTGCCAGGACCCACAAAGTGCCTTACCTCGGCATCTGCTTGGGTATGCAAGTGGCCACCATCGAATATGCCCGCCATATGGCCGGCATGAAAGACGCCAACAGCACCGAGTTCGAACCCGATACGCCCTTCCCAGTGATCGCCCTGATCAACGAGTGGAAAGACTCAGACGGCTCCATCCAGGTGCGTGATGCGAATTCGGACCTGGGCGGCACCATGCGTCTGGGCGCGCAAAGCTCCGACGTGGCCAAGGCACGCTGGCACACCAGATTTATGGGGACGTGGTCACTGAGCGCCACCGCCACCGTTATGAAGCCAACGTGAATTATCTGGACGATCTGCGCAAAGCGGGTCTGGTCATCTCGGCGCTGACCCAGCGCGAGCAGCTGACCGAGATCGTTGAGCTGCCGCAAACCGTGCACCCTTGGTACGTGGGCGTGCAGTTCCACCCCGAATTCAAATCCACGCCATGGGATGGCCACCCGCTGTTCAACGCCTTCGTCAAGGCAGCGATCGAGAACAAGGCCAAGGCCTGACCCCACAGCTCCATTCGACAGGACACACCATGAAACTTTGCGGATTTGACGTTGGCCTGCATCAACCCTTCTTTTTGATCGCGGGCACCTGCTCCATCGAAGGTCTAGAGATGTCCATCGAGGTGGCCGGTCGGCTGAAGGAAGCTTGCTCGGCCTTGGGCATCCCGCTGATTTACAAGGGATCCTTTGACAAAGCCAACCGCTCCTCGGGCAATACAAAACGCGGCGTGGGCATCGACGCGGGCCTGAAGATTTTGGACGAGGTACGCCGCCAAATCGGTGTGCCGATCCTCACCGACGTGCACGATGAGTCACAGGTTAAAACCGTGGCCAGCGTGGTCGATGTTCTGCAAACCCCTGCCTTCTTGTGCCGCCAGACCGACTTCATCCGCGCTGTGGCGCAATCCGGTAAGCCGGTCAATATCAAGAAGGGCCAGTTTTTGGCCCCTTGGGACATGAAAAACGTCATCGATAAAGCCCGCAGCGCTGCTCGCGAAGTCGGCTTGCCCGAAGACAATTTTCTGGCCTGCGAACGCGGCGTGAGCTTTGGCTACAACAACTTGGTGGCCGACATGACCAGCTTGGCCGAGATGCGCAAAACCGGCGCCCCGGTGGTGTTCGACGTGACCCACTCGGTGCAAAAGCCCGGCGGCCAGGGCACCAGCAGCGGCGGTGCCCGCGAGATGGTGCCGGTGCTCGCCCGTGCGGGCGTGGCCTCTGGTGTGGCGGGTCTGTTCATGGAAACCCACCCCAAGCCGGCCGATGCCTGGTCCGACGGCCCCAACGCCGTGCCCCTTGGCAAAATGCGGGCCCTGCTGGAAACCTTGGTTCAGCTCGACGCCGTGACCAAGAAAAACCCTTTTTTAGAGGACAACTTCGCATGAGCGGCTACATCATCGCCCACGTTCAGGTCACCAACCCTGTTCAGTATGAAGAGTACAAAAAGTGGTCCACCGCCGCCATGAAAACCGCAGGCGCCGAAGTCTGCGTGCGCGGCGGTCAAGTGCAAGTGCTCGAAGGCGACTGGGCCCCTGAGCGCATCGTTGTCCTGAAGTTCCCTTCGTTCGAGGCCGCCAAGGCTTTCTACGAACTGCCTGAATATCTGAAAGCCCGCGAAGCGCGCGAAGGGGCCGCCATCATGCGCATGGTGGCCGTCGAAGGCGTCTGACCCGCTGGCTTCAAAGACCCTTTTTTTTCAATTGAGAGAGTTCAAAAATGAGTGCAATCGTAGACATCGTAGGCCGTGAAATTCTGGACAGCCGTGGCAACCCCACCGTCGAATGCGACGTGCTGTTGGAATCCGGCGTCATGGGCCGTGCCGCTGTGCCGTCCGGCGCTTCGACGGGCAGCCGCGAAGCCATCGAGCTGCGTGACGGCGACAAAAGCCGGTATCTGGGCAAAGGCGTGCTCAAGGCTGTGGAGCACATCAACACCGAAATCTCCGAAGCCGTGCTGGGTCTGGACGCCTCCGAGCAGGCGTTTTTGGACCGCACCCTGATTGATCTGGACGGCACCGAAAACAAGTCACGCCTTGGCGCCAATGCCATGTTGGCTGTGTCCATGGCCGTGGCCCGCGCTGCGGCCGAAGAGTCTGGACTTCCCCTGTACCGCTACTTGGCGGCATGAACGCCAACCAAATGCCGGTGCCGATGATGAACGTCATCCAAACGGCGGCGCACATGCCAACAACAACCTGGACTTG
>JACDQO010000401.1 GCA_015657605.1 Limnohabitans sp.
CACCGGGGTTCAGGGCCTGCACCCGCTGGGCCATGGTTTGGGCCTTGGCCGACTGTGGCGACGACCTGAAGCCGTGCAGGTACAGCAAATGGGTGGTGCGCACGGGGCTTCAGATTTCGATTTTGGAGCCCAACTCGACCACCGCATTGGTGGGCAAGTTCAAAAAGGCCGCCGCGCCACTGGCGTTGTGGTGCATTTGGGCAAACAACTTTTCACGCCAAGTGGCCATGCCGCCGCCAATGGTCGGAATCACGATGTCGCGCGACAGGAAATAACTGGTCATCATCGGGTCCAAGCGCTCACCGCTGTCACCGATGTTGGCCAATGCCGACGGGAGATCCGGGTTGTCCTTGAAGCCATAGTTGACGATGACTTGCCAACAATCACTGCCCAGGTCGGTGACTTCCAGACGTTGTGACACAGGCATGCGCGGGATTTCCAAGTTTTGCACCGTCACAAACAGGTTGCGCTCATGCAAAACTTTGTTGTGCTTGAGGTTGTGCAGCAAGGCGTTGGGCACCGTGCCCACCTCTGCGGTCAAGAACACAGCGGTGCCCGCCACACGGGTGGGGGGCGCCACGAACACAGCCTCCAAAAAGTCGGTCAGCTTCAGGGCATCGGAGCGCAAAGAGGCGTTGAGCAATCGGCGTCCATCGTGCCAAGTCAACATGAAAGTGAAAATCACGGCACCCAGCATCAAGGGGAACCAGCCGCCATCCAACAACTTGAACATGTTCGAGGCCCAAAAGGCCAGATCAACCAGCAAGAAAAAACCGGTGGCACCAATGCACAGGGCCAAGGGCAGCTTCCAGGCGTGGCGGATCACAAAGAAGGTGAGCACGGTGGTGATCAGCATGTCGGTGCACACGGCAATGCCGTAGGCCGCGGCCAGGTTGCTCGACGACTTGAACATCACGACGGCCAACACAATGGCCGCAAACAAGCTCCAGTTGACAAAGGGCATGTAAATTTGGCCCGTGTCGGTCTCGCTGGTGTGCAAGACCTGCAGGCGCGGCAAGTAACCCAGTTGAATCACTTGCTTGGTGACACTGAAAGCCCCCGAGATCAGGGCCTGAGAAGCGATCACTGTCGCCATCGTCGCCAAGCCCACCATGGGCAACAAAGCCCAGTCAGGGGTCATCATGTAGAAGGGGTTTTTGACCGCTTCAGGCTCCGCCAACAGCAGCGCACCTTGGCCGAAATAATTGAGCGTCAAACAGGGCATGACCACCGAAAACCAGGCCAAGCGGATCGGTTTTTTGCCAAAGTGCCCCATGTCGGCATAAAGGGCTTCCGCGCCGGTCACGCACAAGACGACCGCACCCAAGATGACGAAGGTGGAGCCTGGGTTGTGCCAGATGAAGCTCAGCGCATAGTGGGGGCTGATCGCCAACAAAATTTCGGGGCGCTGAACAATCTGCAGCAAACCCAAAGCGGCGATGGCCAAAACCAGACCAAGGTGATCGGCCCAAAAAAACGGCCGATGCCGGCAGTCCCGCGTTTTTGAACCCAAAACAGCAAAAACAAAATGATCAGGGTCAGGGGAATGACCGATTTTTTGAAGGCGGGCGAGATGATCTCCAGACCTTCGACCGCTGACAACACCGAAATGGCCGGTGTGATCACGCCATCGCCATAAAACAGACAAGTGCCAAAGATGCCCACCAAAAGCAGCACCTTGCGCAACTGCGGCTGGTCTTTGACCGACTGCGAGGCCAAGGCCAACATGGCCACCAAGCCGCCTTCGCCATGGTTGTCGGCCCGCAGCACCAGGACCACGTACTTCAGGGACACGATGGTGGTCAGTGTCCAGAAAAAGATGGAGAGGATGCCGTAGACGTTGTCGGGGGTGAAGGGCACATGGCCAGAGCCGAAAACCTCTTTCATGGCGTACAGCACGCTGGTGCCGATGTCGCCATAAACCACACCAATGGCCCCCAGTGTCAGGGCGGTGAGGGAGGACTTTGTAGAAGACATAAATAAGCCCGAAAAATCGGGCTGTGACTCAGGTAGGCGCTATTTTGCGCTCATTCACTCGGGGCTGTCTGGGCTGGCATCAAAAATGTTGCAGTGCAGCAACTCTTCAGTTTCAGCCGAGAGTCTGGCCACCCCGAACTTCAGTCGTAAACTCGCCTCGG
>JACDQO010000039.1 GCA_015657605.1 Limnohabitans sp.
ATGGTCCACATCCCCTATCGGGGCAGCGCACCGGCTTTCACCGACCTGATGGCGGGGCAAGTCCAGTTCATGGCCGAGAGCATTCCCCAAGCAGCCCAGTACCACAAGCAGGGCAAGGTGCGGGCTTTGGCGGTGACCAGCCGAGAGCGCAACCCGGCGCTGCCCGAGATCCCGACCGTGATCGAAACGGGTATCGCCAATTTTGAGGTGGTGGGCTTTTATGGCTTTTTGGCCCCTGCAGGCACGCCCAAAGAGGTGGTCAACAAGCTGAGTGACGCCTTCAAGGCTGTGATGAACCAGACCGACATTCGGCAGCGCATGGTGGCGCAAGGGGCTGATCCAGCGTTTTTGGGGGCAGATGACTTTGCCAAATTCCTGACGACAGAAATGCCGCGGTGGGCGTCAGTCGTGCAAAAGTCGGGCGCCAAGCTCGACTGAGTCAGTTGGGGCTGAACAGGTCCACCCGGTCGGTGATGATCCCGTCGGTGCCCAGCGCCAGCAGGTGCTGGGCGGCCCAGTCGTCGTTGACGGTGTAGCTCAGGCAGCGCATGCCCGCGTTGTGCACGCGGGTCACGGTGGCTGCGTCCCACAAGGCGTAGTTGGCGACCACGGCCACGCATTCGAGTTCTTGGGCTTTTTCAAACCATCCGGGCCACAGCGTGTCGACCAGCAGGCCGCGAGGCAGCTCGGGTGCCGCTGCTTTTGCGGCTGACAGCGCATCGGGTTTGAATGACGTCAACAGTGGCGGCACGACCGCGCTTTGCCACAGTTGGGCGGCCAGACGTGCCACGGCCTCGCCCGTGGCGGACTCGGTGCCCGGGGTGGGCTTGATCTCGATGTTCAGCAGGTGTCCGTTGGTTTGGCAAAAGCGTGCCAAAGCTTCGAGCGTGGGCAGGGCCTCGCCTGCGTAGGTGCGTGAATGCCAGCTGCCCGCGTCCAGTTGCGACAGGGCATGCCAGGGCAGCTCACCGCCAATGCCTTGGCCGTTGGTGGTGCGCTCCAGCGTGGCGTCGTGCATCAAGAACACCACGCCGTCGGCGCTGAGCTTGGCATCGCACTCGAACATGCGGTAGCCGTGCGCCGCGCCCAGCCGGAAGGCGGCCAGGGTGTTTTCCGGTGCGAGCTTGCCTGCACCTCGGTGCGCAATCCAGATGGGGTAGGGCCAAGCAGAGAGGCCGCTTACAGCAGTGACGGCTGTGGGGTTCATGCGGTGGTGATGCGTTGCCCCGTTTTGGCGTCAAACCAGTGCAGTTTGTCAGCGCGGGGGGTGATGCAAAAGGACTCGCCAGCGGCAGGGGCGGGCAGCGATGCGTCCAGGCGCAACGTCAGGCTTTCTGTGCCCAAACGGGCGTGCACCAAGCGCTCAGCCCCCAGCAGCTCCACGGTTTCCACCTGCAAAGGCCAGCCGCTGGCCGTGATGTCCATGTGCTCGGGGCGAATGCCCAGGATGCGGCCTGCGGGCGTATCCGGGGCATTTTCGAGCAGGTTCATCGGTGGCGAGCCGATGAAGCTGGCCACAAAGGTGCTGGCGGGGCGGTTGTAGACCTCTTCGGGCGTGCCGAACTGTTCCATGTGGCCACCGTTCATCACGATCATGCGCTGTGCCAGGGTCATGGCTTCGACCTGGTCGTGCGTGACAAACAGGCTCGTGATGCCCAATTCGCGGTGCAGTTTTCTGAATTTCCAGCCGGGTCTGGGCGCGCAATTTGGCGTCCAGATTCGA
>JACDQO010000402.1 GCA_015657605.1 Limnohabitans sp.
TACGCGGGCTACTTCGAACCGGGTGATGCGCACGCATTGGCCCAAGCCTTGTTGGCGCTGCGCACAAATGCCGCGCGCTGGCACAGCTTCAGGCCCAGTGCGCTGTGCGCGCCCCTTTGTTTGCGCCTGCCGCCGAGCGCGCCGCTTTGCACCACTGGGTGCAAGCGCTCAGCCATTGAGGCCGCTCAGCGCCGAAGCACCGACAACCACTGGGCCTGCTCGGGCGTGAGTGCCGCATCGGGCGTGAGCATGGCGCTGGCCAAGGCCTGGCGACTGGCCGGGTCCGGCTCGGGCAGGGGCTGCGACAGCAAAGCGTCGAGCACCTGCGCGGCTTTGCCCAAGGTTTGGCCATACAGCTCAAAAATACCGGACACGCTGACGTGCTGCGCCGGGTCGTCCAACCAGCAGTCGTAATCGGTGACCAGACCCACGGTGGCGTAGGCCATCTGGGCTTCGCGGGCCAAAAAAACCTCGGGCACATTGGTCATGCCCACCAAATGGCAACCGGCTTGGCGCAAAAAATGGCTTTCGGCTTGCGTGCCCAGGCGCGGGCCTTCCACGCAGCCGTAGGTCAGGCCCCGGTGTACCGACAGGCCGCAGCGCTGCGCGGCCTGAGAGACGGCATCGACCAGTCCCGCACCGACGGGCTTGGCGGTGGACACATGGGCGGCCACACCTTGGCCAAAGAAGGTGCGTTCGCGATGGCCACGGGTCCAGTCAAAGTACTGCTCGGGCATGGCCATGTCGCCGGGCTTGACCGCCAGGCTCAAGCTGCCCACGGCCGAAAACCCGAGCAACTGCGTGGCCCCGGCCTGCTTGAGGGCGAAGATGTTGGCACGGTAATTGACCTCGTGCGGCAGCAAGCGGTGGCCGCTGCCGTGGCGCGCCAAAAACAGTACCTCTTGGTCGTGGTACTGACCGCGAAGCACCTCGCCCGGGGCCTGTCCAAAGGGGGTGGGGTCCGCGATGCGCTGCGTGATGCGCAAGCCAGGAAGTTCGTAGAGGCCGGTGCCTCCGATGATGGCCAACATGTTCAAGTCTCCCAACGAATGACATCGGCTTCACGGTAGGCTGGGCCCGCCGAGATGCGCGAAAAATAAGACGCATGTGCGTCGGAACCCTCGGGCCACTGCTGCAAAAGCGCGCTTGTACAGACGCAGCAGGGGTCTCGATGGCGATGGCTTCGAAGTGCAGGCCATGGGCTTGCACCGTGCAGCGGCGCTGCGGCCCCTCAAAAGGCGCGGTGGCGATGCGCGTGAGCAAGCCTGCCGCATCGCCTTGAAAATTCGGCATGCCCGCCGCACCGTTGTTGAGCACCCAGGCGCTGCGGGCACGGCCAGGCACGCGCAACTGCTGGAACACCGGCAAGCAGGTGTGCGTGCTGGCAAAGACGTCCACTTGCGCCCGCTCGAACCAACGCCGAACCAGGGGCAGGTGCTCTGGGTCGCGCAGGTGTTCTTGGGCAAAGCCCCAGCCGGCCAAGGACTGGGCGTCGCCGTGCACCAGCCCCACACGCACATCGCCCACCTGCGCCACGCGCCACATGGGCAAACTGGCCAGTTGGGTGCGCTGTTCGGGCGTGGTGGCCGTGCGCAATTGGTTCAGGATGCGGTTGGAGCGCGAGACCACGTCTTGGCCCACCCAGTCGGGGTAGGCGCAGCCGCAGCCAGCCTCGGGGTCGGGGTCGTCTTCGGCCAACTCGGTCTCGACGTTGCCGCGCAGGGCCACATGCGCCAAGACCGCCGTTTGCACCCGCGCGAAGATGGCCGGGTCGATGTCAAACCAGTGAAAGTCGCCGTTGAACACCAGGCGCTTACGGCCGGGTTCTTGTTCAAACAGGCGCAGCACCTCGTGCAGCGCCAACTCGTTGCCATACAGGCCGCCCACCACGTACAGCGTGTCCAAATCAGTCAATAACGGGTCGGGGGCCGAATTGAAAACGTCGGGACCGTAGTGGTAATGCAGCGGGCAGCTGCGGCCGGCTTGGGTGTTTGGAAACATGGCTGAGTTCATGGCTGAAGAGTGGCTTTGAGCAAATCGGATCGGTTGGGCCAATCCTGCGGCAAATGTTGCAAATCAACAGGCTCGTCCATGTCGTGTACCGGCGCCAGTTCGCACCAGCGCACACCGGCTTGATGGGCGCGAACCCGGGTATCGGCCATGACGCTGGCCGTGCTCCAGACCATGCCCTCGAACAGCTCGGGTACTGGCTGGCGCAAGCCCACCAGCGCATAGCCCCCGTCGTGCGCGGGCACAAACACGGCATCGTGGGTTTGCAAGGCCAGCGCCGCTTGCTGCAGCACCGTGGCGTTCAGACCTGGCGCGTCGGTGCCCATCAGCAGCACCGCCGCGTGCTGCGACAAGCCGCGCACCAAAGCGCGGTGCATGCGTTGACCCAAATCGCCATCGCCTTGCAGGCTCAGTGTCAAAGGGCTCTGCGCCTTGGCGGCTGTTGGCTTGCGCACCAGGTCTTGCGCCAAGGCAAAAGCCGGGTGTGTGGTGTCGGGGCTGACGCACAACTCCAGCGCGTCCCACGGCACTTGCGCGGCCTGATGCACCGCGTGCAACAGCAGCTGCTGGGCCAAGCGCGCCGCACCTTGCGCATCCAAGGCCGGGATCATGCGGGTTTTGGCCTGACCCGCGACAGGTGCTTTGGCAAAAATGATCAGAGCGGCGTTCATCGGTAATCCTCCGCCAAGCTGTGCGCCGATTCACCGCGCCAATAACGCCAGCGCAAGCGCCACATCAGGACGATGGTGCGCCACACGCCGCGTTGCTCCCAGCGCCGACCGGAGGTGAGCACACGCTGACGCAAACAAGCCGGCGGCCCCACAGCGCACAGGCGCTGGGACAGGTCAATGTCTTCCATCAAGGGCAGCGGCGCAAAGCCGCCCACTTGTGCAAAAGTCGCGCGGCGCATGAAGATGGCCTGATCACCCGTGGCGATGCCTGTCCAGCGTGAACGCAGGTTCATCATCGCGGCCACCACCGCCAACATGCGGGGTCGCCCATCGATGCGCACATCAAAGCGCCCCCAGACGTAGCCTTGTGACAGCGCTTGCAGCAAGTGCGCGTCGGCATGCTCGGGCAGCGTGGTGTCGGCGTGCAAAAACAAAAGGACCTCGCCCCAGCCGAGTGCAGCGCCAGCATTCATTTGCAAAGCCCTGCCGCGCGGGCCCTCGATGACGGCGTCGGCATGGGCTTGGGCCAAAGCCCGGGTGTCGTCTTGGCTGCCACCGTCCACCACCACCACACGTGCGCCGCGTTGGCGCAACGGCGCCAAGGCTTGCAACGTGGCTTGAATGCCTTGCGCCTCGTTCAGCACGGGCACCACGATGCACAAATGCGTCGGCTCAAAGATGGGCATGGCGTCAGACACAGCGACGGACATGGTCGGGGCACGGGCCTCTCAGTTCGAAGCTGCCAGGGACGCCATGGGCTCTTTGTCTTCCAAAGCCCCGCCGCAGCTGCTGCCTTGCCCCGCGGTGCAGCCGTAGCAGTGGTCGGCGGTGGCGATGGGTTGGCCCGAGACGTCCAGCGTCAAAAGGTCTTCGATGCGGGCTGGTTTGGCCCCAGGCAAGGGCGACGCCATGCCCAACATTTGGTTGAAGTCGCAGTCGTACAACTGGCCTTGCCAATCCACACTGATGAGGGTTCGGCA
>JACDQO010000403.1 GCA_015657605.1 Limnohabitans sp.
CAAGGCGCTGTCGGCCCATTGCGCCACGATGCGCGCAGCAGCCTGGACGGCTGAGGGGTCAAGCGTGGGCGTGGGTGCCAATTGCTCCAACACATCGCAGATCAAGGCGGTGTCACAGTAAATGTCCGCGCCGATCTGCAGCACTGGCGTTTTGCGGTAACCGCCCGTGAGCGCCGTGAGGTCAGGCTTTGGCATGACCATCGGGATGAACACGCTCTTCCAAGCCAGTTGCTTGTGGCCCAAGATCAACCGGACCTTTTCTGCAAAAGGCGAGGTCGGGTAGTGGTGCAAGATCAGATCGGACATGCGATCAGCCTCAGACCAGCTTGACGAGCTGCTTGCCGAAATTCTTGCCTTTGAGCAAACCGAGGAAGGCTTCGGGCGCAGCGGCCAAGCCTTGGGCCACGGATTCGCGAGGGCGCAGTTTGCCGGTGCCGACCAATGTGCCCAGTTCTTGCAGGGCTTCGGGCCAGACTTCCATGTGCTCGCTGACGATGAAGCCTTCGATCTTCATGCGGTTGACCAAAATCAGGGCTGGGTTGGCCATGGGCAGCGGCGCGCCGTCGTAGCCGGCGATCATGCCGCACACGGCGATGCGTGCGAACGCGTTGGTGCGCAACATCACCGCGTCCAGCACCATGCCACCCACGTTTTCAAAGTGGCCGTCGATGCCGTTCGGGCACGCTTCGCGCAAGGCTTTGGACAGGCTGAGGTAGTCCTTGTGTTCTTTGTAGTCGATGCAGGCGTCAAAACCGAGTTCGTTGACCACGTAATCGCACTTGTCTTTGCCACCCGCGATGCCGACCACGCGGCAACCACGGGCTTTGGCCAATGCGCCATAGGCGCTGCCGACAGCACCGCTGGCAGCGCTCACGGTCACCGTCTCACCTGCTTTGGGATTGATGATTTTGACCAGGCCATACCAGGCGGTCACGCCGGGCATGCCCACTGCGCCCAGGTAGTGCGAGAGAGGCACATGGGTGGTGTCGACCTTGCGCAGTGCGCCGACCACGGTCGCATCGACCACGCTGAACTCTTGCCAGCCGCCCATGCCGACCACCTGGTCACCGGCTTTGAACTTGGGGTGACGGCTGTCCACCACCTCACCCACCGTACCGCCAATCATGACTTCGCCCAGCGGCTGAGGTTGGGCGTAGCTTTTGCTCTCATTCATGCGGCCACGCATGTACGGGTCCAAGCTCAAGAAATGGTGGCATACCAAGACCTGGCCGTCTTGCAGCTCGGGCAGTGGCACCTCGATCAGTTTGAAGTTTTGGGTGGTGGCTTCGCCTTGTGGGCGGTTGTCGAGGACGATGCGGTGGTTCAAAGGCATGAAAAAACTCCGGTGTAAAAAGATCAATCATCGGTGGGCAAGCTGCCCGATGGTTCGGTGTTGTGGCGTGCCATGTATTTGAAGGTGCCGGTGGCATGGGCACACAAGCGGCCCTCTGCATCCAAAATGCGGCCTTCCGTGAAAGCCATGCTGCGGGTTCGGTGCATCAATTGGCCAAGCCCCGTCAATTTTTGACCTGGGGCCACTTTGGCAGGCCGCATGAAACTGGTTTTCATCTCGATGGTGACCAC
>JACDQO010000404.1 GCA_015657605.1 Limnohabitans sp.
AGACCAGGTCAAAACAACTGCCCCAAAACTTGCCGCCGCCCCACCGCCATGAGCACCTTCATCACCCCTTTGTCCAGCCTGGCCCCTTTGGCCGTCTCCGACCCCATTGGGATCGGAGCTGGCCCGACCACGGGCAGATCGGGTGGTTTTCAACACGCCATGGCGCAGGCCACCCAGCACACCACGGTGCAGGCGCAAGAAGGCGACACCTTGATCGGTTTGGTCAAGACCCACTACAAAGCAGGCCCACAGCCTTTGTCCGATGCGCAAGCCCTGCGCCTGGCACATCGAGTGGCCGCCAGCAACGGCATCGACAACCCCGACCTGATCCTCGCAGGCCAAAACATCCACCTGCGTGACCTGAAAAGCACCTCCCTTGGTCAAGCGCCTCGGGGGGCCTTGGACTTGAATGCGCGGGTCGCTCAGCAAATCTGGCAACTCAACCAGCCCTCACCCGGCACCAGCATGGCCGCCAGCGCGCTGGCGGCCAGACCCGCCCAATGGCCCATCAACGGCGCTGGCACAGAACCTCATCCGGTGCTGGACCGCACGCTCAGCCGCGCAGTCGACAAAGGATTCGTCCCTGCCAGCGAGGTGCCTGCGGTCAAAAGCAAAATATTGGCGCTGGCCGAACGCTACAACTTCCAGCCCGATGACTTTGCACGCCTGACCCTGATGGAAAGCGGCGGCATGAATCCGCAAGCGACCAACGGCAACTGCCACGGCATCATCCAATTTTGCGATGGACCCAACCGCGGGGCCGCATCGGTCGGCTTCAAAGACAACCCGCGCGCCATATTGGGCATGGGCTTGCTGCAACAACTCGATCTGGTCGACCGCTACTTTGGCCAAGCTGGCCTGCGCGTCAAAGGCCCACCCATTGGCCTCGATGACCTGTACCTGACCGTTCTCACGCCTGCGGCCCGGCAAGAGACCCGGCCTGATGCCCCCCCTGGCGATTGCAGGCCCACAGGCACGCTACCTGCACACCGGCCAAGACACGCGCAACCCCATCACGCGCAACTCCATCTTGTCTGGCCTGCACCAGCTCACCCAAAACCTGCTGGGCCCGATGCCCCAGTTGGCCCAAGGGCACAACACACCCTCCCCCCACAAGGTCCATCTGGCGCGCCTTTATGAGGAAGTGGCGCAAACCCAGCCCAGCGTCCAGCGCTGAAGGGCGGCAATGCCTTGCCGCCCGGCGGCAAGCAAGGCGAAAGTTGGCCGCTTTGCATGGACTGCTGCGTTGGCGAACCCTGCAAATCACCCCAAATCGGTTGGCACAGCTTTTGCGTATATCGACTGAGCAAAGCCTTTCTTGAGGGCTTGACGTCAAAAGATTGACGCAACGGTCACCAGCAACCCAGTCACCAGCACAGGAGTCGGTATGAACTTATTGAACAACGCACTCGGCGTGCACGAACGTGCTTTGAACGTCAAAAGCCGACGACTCGAGGTGCTGGCGCAAAACATTGCCAACGCCGACACCCCTCATTACAAAGCGCGTGACATCGATTTCAAGGCGGTCATGACCGCTACGCAACAAGACAACACCATGAAGTCGACCGAACAAGGCCACTTTTCTCAGGGACAAGGCCTGGACGCCGATGGGATGCGCTTCAGAACCCCCTTCAACACCTCGTTTGACGGCAACACCGTGGAGATGAGCGTGGAGCAAGCCCAATACGGTAAAGCCGCTGCCGATTACCAAGCCACCCTGAACTTTCTGGAAAGCCGGGTCAGCGGTCTGCGCAAAGCTTTGAGAGGCGATTGATCATGAGCATGGACAAAATTTTCGGCATCGCCGGCACGGCCCTCAACGCGCAATTGACGCGCATGAACTCGACCGCGTCCAACCTGGCCAATGCCGGCACCGTCTCCACCACCGAACAAGATGCCTTCCGGGCCAAACGCCCCGTGTTCAAAGCCTTGATGAGCGAAGAGATGACGAACAAAGGTGCCGCCTACCAAGGCGGCGTGAAGGTCGACCGCATGGCGGATGACACCGCGCCACCGCGCCGCGTGTCTGACCCGAACAACCCCTTGGCCGACAAAGACGGTTACGTCTACCAATCCAACGTGAGCGAAGTCACCGAGATGGTCGAAATGATGGCCGCCGCACGCTCCTACCAAAACAACGTCGAAGTGATCAACACGGCGCGTCAACTCATGATGCGCACGCTGGACATCTCCAAAGCCTGATCCGAAAGCACCTCATGGCCGAAACCCTCAGATCCTCCAGCCTGCTCAAGAACGTTTCTCGCTACGAGGACGTCAAAGAAGCTGCCAAAAAACCAAGGAAGAAATGGGCAAACAGGAATTCCTGACCCTCTTCACAGCCCAACTGCAAAACCAAAACCCTCTGGAGCCCGTGAAGAACGAGGCTTTTGTCGCCCAACTGGCCCAGTTTTCACAACTCGAAGCCCTGACCAACATGCAGGGCTCGCTGGACAAATTCGTGACATCCATGTCGGGCGAGCGCATGCTGGGCAGCGCCGCCTTGATCGGCAAAAAAGTGTCGGTTACCGATACGCCTACGCAGCTGAACACAGGTGGCGACATCAGCGGCAACATCGATCTGCCCACGGGCGCCAGCGGTGTTCAGATCAGCATCTTTGATGCGCAAGGCCGCTTGGTGCAAGAACTGACTGCCGGGCCTCAAATGCCAGGCAGCATGCCCCTTGTTTGGGATGGCAAAGACGCCGCCAACAAACCTGCCCCACCCGGTCTGTACCGCCTGAGCGCCACAGCCGTGATCAATGGCCAAACCAGCAAAGTTCCCGTCAACACCTTGTCTACCGTACGCTCGATTGCCACCAACCCGGCAGACGGCAGTGTGAGCGTCGAAGTCGACGGCGGCAAGACTGTGCTGCTCACCGACGTCAAACGGGTGGGCATCTGACCACCAGCCCGCACGCCATTCGCCTTCAGACCTTACCCCTTCATTCAACTGACACAACGCATCACAGGAGCCTTCCAGCATGTCGTTCTATACCTCGCTCACCGGACTGAACTCAGCCACCGCCCAGTTGGCCGTCACCTCCAACAACATCGCCAACGTGGGCACCTCGGGCTTCAAACGCTCACGGGCCGACTTCGGTGACATCTTCTCGACATCGCCTCTGCAAAAGTCGTCCAGTAACATCGGTCAGGGCGTCTCGCTCAAGCAGGTGAGCCAGGAATTCAGCCAGGGCAACATTTCCACATCGGGCAACTCGCTCGATCTGGCCATTACCGGTGACGGTTTCTTCCCGCTCAAGACGCCTGATGGCCTGCAAGACATTTACACCCGCAACGGCTCGTTCACCTTGAACGACCAAAACAACGTGGTCAACTCCACTGGCCAGCGCCTGATGGCCGCCTCGGTTGACTCGTCCGGCAAAGCCGATTTGACCGACCTGAACGCCTGACCATCCCCCCCAAAACATCGGGCGAAGCGGTCGAA
>JACDQO010000405.1 GCA_015657605.1 Limnohabitans sp.
CTCAGGGCCAGGGCGGGCAAGCTGCCTTGTAACTCCTGTTCCAGCAAGCGCACCCGGTCCATCGTGCTGGCACAGGCGACGCCCGGTGTCGGTGGGCTGGCAGGGCTGGCCGCGTACCACCAAGGCGCAGCCCACGCGCTCTTCGAGCAGCCGAATGCGTTGAGACACCGCCGAGGGCGTGACATGCAGTGCGCGAGCAGCACGTTCAAAGCTGCCCTCACGAACCACAGCGGCCAGTGCGGCCAATGAGAAATAGTCGAGCATGAAATTAGTTTTTCTAAAGCCGATTAATCAAAGACAGTTTGTCTTAATCAACAAAGGCTGACAAGCTCCCGGCCCATGAACTTCAACGACACCATTTCCGGCGTGGGCCCCGTCTTTGTCCAAGGCCTGTTTTTGAGCTTGGGCCTGATCGTGGCCATTGGGGCGCAAAACGCTTTTGTGTTGCGCCAGGGTCTGCGCCGCGAGCATGTGGGCAGCGTGGTGGCGTTTTGCGCGGTGGCCGATGCGCTGCTGATCACGGCAGGCGTGTTGGGCATGGCGCAAGCCCTGGGCGATCGGCCTGAACTGGCCAAAGCGCTGGCTTTGGGCGGGGCAGCGTTTTTGGCCTTGTATGGTTGGCGAGCGCTGCAGCGGCGCGCCAGGCCAGTTCGCTGGATGTGACCGAGTCAGGCCAAAGTCTGAGCCGAGGAGCGGCGATGGCGCAAGCGGCAGCTTTCACCTTGCTCAACCCGCATGTTTATCTGGACACGGTGCTGCTGGTGGGCAGCATCGGCGCACAGCAGCCTGCACCTTTGCAAGGATGGTTTGCGGCTGGGGCCAGTGTGGCCAGTCTGTTGTGGTTCAGCGCCTTGGGCTTTGGGGCCCGTTGGCTGGCCCCCTGGTTTGCCCGCCCCCGCGCCTGGCAGCTGCTGGATGCGATGATCGGCGTGACCATGTGGGTGCTGTCGCTCTTGTTGGTGCGCCACGTTGTAAACGGGCTTTGACGCCCTTCAAACTGATGGAAATAAAAAATTTGACTTTTATTTCATATAAGAATATAGTCTTGGCTTGTTCTGCAACACCCGCATGAACAACACGCAGATGGCTCACAAGGCGTCTGGATTGGCATCGATTGACTTCGAACACCGTTACCTGTTGAGCTGCAGGCCTCGGCATTTTTCTCACAGCTCTGCGCAAGCCCCTGGATGGTTTGCGACCCGATTGATTTTGATTTCCCCGATAAACATCCGCACGGGCTCCCCGGTCGCCTCGCCCTCGACACACCCTTTTTGCACCGGCCTTGGCCGAACAACAGCTGCCACGGCTTTGCGCCAGGCCCGCCCTGCTCTGCAAGGACTGGACCTGACGCCCGCTCTGCACCGCTCAGCTTGTGCTTTCACCCAACACGCTGCGCGCCGTGTCCTCGACACCACGCGCGATTGGCTGCAAAACAGCCCCAGCCCCGAACAAATGCGCTGAGGCCTCACGGCCCCTGGTGCGTTTCCCTGCGGCTTCTGGGCTTCTGCCAAGAATCCGCTTTTTCCTGCATGCCGGCTTCGTTTTGAAGCTGTCACGCCACCTCTCTGAAAGGCTCAACCATGAGCAGCAAAATTTACGTGGGCAACTTGCCTTACACCATCGACGACGCCAGCTTGCGTCAAAACTTTTCTGAATTTGGCGGCGTTCTGTCGGCCAAAGTCATGATGGACCGCGACACTGGCCGCTCCAAAGGTTTTGCCTTTGTGGAAATGTCCAGCGCCGAAGAAGCCCAAGCCGCCATCACAGGCCTGAACGGCATGTCGGTCAGCGGTCGCTCCATCGTGGTGAACATCTCCAAGCCCAAAGAGCCGAGCACCGGCTACGGCAGCGGTTACCGCGACACACGCAACTGATCTCCATCAGTCGCCCATGAAAAAAGCCACCTCGCGGTGGCTTTTTCATGGGCGTGACCCGTCTTGGCAGAGGTTCACTTGCGTGGGCGGTTGAACCAGTTGGCCAAACATGAACAGGCAGAAAACCACGAACATATGATGAGGATGTGTTTGATTCCATGGTGAGTCCTTGAGTAGTGGGTCGGGTGAGGGATTTAAAGGAGGTTGATTATGCAGAGTTGGTTTGGGGCCGCACAGCTGAGCGCATCAAAGGTCCCATTGCCCACAAGGTCAGCGCCAGCAACAAAATTTCGATCAGGTAGACCGCCGAGTAGCCCATGACCGGGCTGCTGACCATGGCCACGGTGTCACGCACGATGCCCCCAAGGGCCATGCCCACGCCAGCGGCCGTGGCTTGAACAGCGCCCCAAGCGCCCATGGCCAAGC
>JACDQO010000406.1 GCA_015657605.1 Limnohabitans sp.
GCGCCATCTTGTTGTAGGCGCCGCGCAGCTTGAAGCTGACGACGGGTTGCTGGTCTTCGCGCTTCAAAAGCACCTGGTTACCCAAGCGGCGCGATAGATTTTTGGCCGTTTCCAGCGCCGACTCGGTCGCCACGTCATAAACCTTGGCGTTGAGGATCTTGATCAGGTAGTCGGCAGGTTTCAGGTGTGGGGTGGTCATGTCCGGTGCAATGGCGGGAGGCCCGCATCGCCTTAAAAATGTGAGCTTGATGATAACGGCCAAAAAAATGCCCCAAGTCTTGCGACTTGGGGCAAATCCACCTTTTCAGAGGGTGGAGGAGACAACCGGTGCGGGCTAAAAAAGCACGCTTGTTCGCAATTGTAGGCGTGATTTGTTGCAATGCAGCAGAATTCCCCCTAGGAAATGAAAAAATGTTCGACTTGAGGCTGCCGTTTGCGCAAGCGCAAAGTTACCGTCCGGCTTGGGTGTGTTTGGTTACCATCTCGGTCAAGCTTCAGCAAGCCAAGCCAACACTTGTTTAGGAAAAATGATGGAATGCACAGTCACTTGGACCGGCGCTGCCGGCACCCGCTCTGGAATGGGCTTTTTGGCCGAGACTGGCTCGGGCCACATGGTCGCCATGGACGGCGCGCCAGACGCCGCCAAACCCGAAAACGGCGGCCAAAACCTGGCCCCACGCCCCATGGAAATGCTGCTGGCTGGCGCTGGTGGTTGCACCGCCTATGACGTGGTGCTCATCCTCAAGCGCGGGCGCCACGATGTGCGCGGCTGCAGCGTCAAGCTCAGCAGCGAACGCGCCGAGGTCGACCCCAAAGTGTTCACCCGCATCAACATGCATTTCACTGTGACTGCCAAAGGCGTGCCCGCCAGTGCGGTGGAGCGCGCCATTGCCATGAGCCACGACAAATACTGCTCAGCCAGCATCATGCTCGGAAAAACCGCTGAGATCACGACCAGTTTTGAAGTGGTGGAGGCCACTTAAAAACCACATCAAACCCGGTGCGCCACCGTCGTCATCACCTTGGCTGCGGCTTGCATCAGTGACTTAATCGGGGCGGGCAGCTCCACCGCGCCCGCTTGTTGAGCCATTTGGGCGTGGGCAATTTCGTCAGCCTTCATGGCCGACACGATGGCGCGCGACGCCAAATCCGACGCTGGCAGCAAATCCATGTGGCTTTGCAGGTGGGCCTCGACCTGCCGCTCGGTCTCCACCACAAAGCCCAAACTCACCTTGTCTCCCCCCAGCTTGCCCGCCGCAAACCCAATGGCAAAAGCCCCCGCATACCAAAGCGGGTTGAGCCAAGAAGGGCGGTCGTTCAAATCATGCAGCCTTTGCTGTGTCCAGGCCAGGTGGTCGGTCTCTTCTCGGCTGGCTTCGGCCAGTTGGGCCCGCAGCGC
The DNA here is from genome assembly GCA_015657605.1 of Limnohabitans sp. Taxonomy (GTDB): domain Bacteria; phylum Pseudomonadota; class Gammaproteobacteria; order Burkholderiales; family Burkholderiaceae_C; genus Limnohabitans_A. The sequence continues at coordinate 1,400 of JACDQO010000406.1, forward strand.
TGGGCTTTGGCAGGCCAAGGCCTGACCGGTGTAAAGCGCTTGGGCGCAAACCTCACCTACATGGTTGATGCGCATGAGCGCGCCCGATTGACGGCGATCGGCGTCATTCAACTCAAGGTCTGTTACGTTGGCAGCCGGATTGGGTCGGCAGGCACGGGGCTCGGCAAACAGGGTGCGCAAAGCGCTGTCGGTGGCCAAAATCAAAGCATTCATCATGGATAAAGTTTACCTAGGCGGCGAAAAGCTTGTCGGCTGCAAGACCCAAGACCAATGAATGCGCTTGCGAAATGGTTTTTGAGGTTTTCATGCTTTCAATTCAAAAATTGATGGAAGTCATTGAATTTATTGGTGAAAACTCACTTTCGAAAGTCTGGATCAAGGGTAACCCCTAGGGTCTGTTGCAAGCCAACAACAAAAAGGCCTTATCTTTTGCATATGTCTTGGCGAAGTCATTTACGTCTGGTGGAATACACACAACTTCCTGAATTGGAGGTTGGCTCAGGGTCTCGAAGGGTGACAACCACCTACCTGATTTGGGCC
>JACDQO010000407.1 GCA_015657605.1 Limnohabitans sp.
ACTTCCGCCGCATCAACGCCAGCGAGCGCTTTGCCAAGCGGGCCTCGGCCAAGAGCGGCATGTTGGTCACGGCCAGCGAACAAGAGTGCAAGATGATCGAGAACACGCCCACGGTGTCGCACCCTGCCGTGATCACCCACCCCTACAACGGCCGCAAGATTTTGTTCGTGAACTCGATCTGGACCAAGCGTCTGCTGGGCATGCACATGGACCTGTCCGAGGCCGTGTTGAACATGCTCTACGAGTGGGTCAAAAAGCCCGAGTTCATGGTGCGTTTCCGTTGGGAAAAAGACTCTTTGGCCATGTGGGACAACTGCGCCACACAGCACTATGCCGTGTTCGACTACGCGCCGCACTACCGCGCAGGCCAGCGCATGACCTGCGGCAGTTTTGTGCCCACCCTCAACCCCGGTGTCGGTGCTGCAGCAAGTGGCCAGCCTTCGGTCATGCGTCAGCTGCTGGACACCACCCGCATGCAAGCGGCCAGCCCAAGTGAACAGAAGGCGGTGGAAGCCATCTTCAGCGCACTCGAAAGCGTGGACCTGAACGCCGTGGCCAGTGCCGCCCAGCGCCGTTGAACGCGAGACACCCTCTGACATGAGTTCCAGCAACCCCATCGATCTGGCCGACCACGACCTGGCCGCCTTGCAGGAGGCCCGCGACTTGCTGGTCCGAGCCCGGCAAGCCGCTGCCACGCTGGCGCTGTGGACGCCCGAAGAAGCCAAGCGTGTCGCGAAAGAAGTGGCCGCTGCTTTGCTGCCGCGTGCCGAGTTTTATGCCGAGTGGGCCGTGCGTGAAAGCCGCATCGGCAAAGTGGCCGACAAGATCGCCAAGAACCAGATTGCTTGCACGCTGACGCCCACGGCTTGGGACAATGTGGCGCTGGGCGGCGTGCGCCGCAACGATGCCCTGCGCATCGTCGAGATCGGTCGCCCAGCCGGTGTGGTGGTGGGTTTGTCCAACTCCACCTCGCCCGTGGCCACCATCATGTTCAAAACCATTTTGTGCCTGATGACGCGCAACGCGCTGGTCATCTCGCCGCACCCCGTGGCGTTGGGCTGCTGCACCGCCGTGACTCATGAATTGCAAGCGGCCATTGAAAAAGCCGGCGGCCCGGCCAACGCCCTGCAGATCCTGACCCGCCCCACGGTCGAGGCCACGGGCGCACTGATGCGCGACGCCCGCACCGACGTGATTTTGGCCACCGGTGCACGCCCATGGTGCGTGCGGCCTATGGCTCGGGCAACCCCGCCATTGGCGTGGGCTCGGGCAATGTGCCGATTTATGTGGACGCCAGCGCCGACATCGAAGCCGCTGCGCAGACCATTGTGGCCGCCAAGAATTTTGACCACGGCAGCCCCTGCCAGGCCCCCTCGGTGCTCTTGTTGCACGCGGCCATCGCCGGGCCGATGCAGCAAGCCCTGGCCCGCCAGGGTGCACATGTGTGCACCGAAGAAGAAGCACAAAAAATCCAGAACCACGCCTTTCCGGGCGGCAAGTTCAACGGCAAAGTGGTCGGACGACCCGCGTTTGAGATCGCGCAGGCCGCTGGCGTGCAAGTGCCGCGCGACTGCCAGGCCTTGGTCTGCCCCATCGCCAACCCGCAGGCTGGCCATGTGATGCTCAAGGAAAAGCTCTCGCCGATTTTGGGCTGCGTGGTGGTGCAAGACGTTGACCAGGGCATTGGTGTGGCGCGGCTCATGCTGCAGCACAGCGGCGCAGGCCACACCACCGGCATCCACTCGGCATCCGCCGAACAAGCGGTGTACTGGGGCGCGGCCCTCGACTATTACCGCGTGGTCGTCAACGGCTCCACGGTGCACGACAGCACCGGTGCCAACACCGGCTTGCCCTACACCTTCACCATCGGCACGGGTTACGCGGGCAAAAGCTCGGTGGACTGCAACGTCGGCCCCGAGCTGCTGGTCAACTGGAAACGCGTGGCCTTTCCGCTGCCGGGCGGCTGGGCCGGGGCCATGGCGTCGGGCGCAGCTTTGCCCACAGCCCCAGGCCAGTTGTCCACCCTCACGCCTGAACTCCAGGCCACCGTCCTGCGCATCGTGCAGGAAGAACTCGAACACCTTCGCTGAAAGCCCTTCATGTCCACTTTGCGCAGTTACATTTTTCTGGACCGCTTGCAGCCACAACTGATGTGCATGCTGGGGTCGACGGCCCGCGGCTTTTTGCCGCGCCACAACGACGCGGCCATGGTCATCGAAGTCGCCCCCGGCATGGACATTGAGTGGCTGACCGACATCGCACTCAAGCACGACAACGTCAAGCCCGGCAACCTGGTGGTTGAGCGTCAGTTCGGTTATCTGGAGTTCCACGGCCAGTCTTCTTCGTCCGTCAAGTCGGCGGGTGCAGCGGTGCTCGAAGCCATGGGGGTGAGCGAGAAAAGCGTGCTCAAGCCCGAAATCCTGGCTTCCAAAGTCATTGACCGTGTCGACGGCTACCACGCCTTTTTGATCAACCGCAGCAAGTCCGGCAGCATGCTCTTGCCAGGCGAATCGCTTTACATCATGGAGATGACCACATCTTCGTATGCGCTTTTGGTGGCCAACGAGGCCGAGAAGGCGCCAACGTGAAACTGATCGACTGCGCTTCATGGGCCCAGCCGGTCGCTTGTACCTCTCGGGCAATGCGTCGGACGTGCGTGCCGCCGCTGCCGTGGCCGAGGCGGTGATCCGCGACGCAGGAGGCGCGGCATGAGCACAGACGCCTTGCGCGAGCAAATTCGCACGCAGGTGCGAAAAGCTTTGGGCGCTGCGTCCAGCCCAGCCCCGGCGGCTGACGCGTCCGTGGCGGCTTTGATGCGCCGCTTTGAAGCCGGTTACGAGACTGTGAGCGCCGAGGCCATCGTGGCCTGCTTTGCACCCGATGTGGTCTGGATCCTGCCCGATTCGCGCGTGCTCAAAGGCCGCGAAGCCTGCCTGGCGTTTTTGAAAGAACGCTTTGCCAGCCCCACTGGTCCCAAGTTTTCGGACTCGCACATGAACGTGCTGGGCCAGACCGTGGTGCAAAACTACAAAGTGTCCGTGCCGCTGCCCGGTGGCCAGACCGGCACCTACGACGGCACCGATGTCTACCAAATTCACAATGGGCTGATCGCCCGCAAAGACGCTTACTGGAAGCAAGTGGGCATGCCCAAGCCTGCACCAACGACTGCAGCTGCAGCGCCATCGGCGCCAGCGCAGGCCGCCGCCAGCCCCGCAGGCGTGGTGGTGCCCTTGCGTGTGGGCACGGCTGCGCAAGCCGCTGCGCTGACCGACCTGTTCAAGCGCCTGGCCGCCAGCCCCGCACTGCTGCAAGCGGCGCAATCAGGCTTGCTGCGTTTTGACATGCGTGTGGACGAAGCGGCGGTGAAAGCCGTGGCGGCTTCAGCTGGTTCATCTGGCGGTGCGTCCGGTGGCGCCTCGGCCATGGCCGCCACCACCGCCATCGACCCGGCCGCTTGCTGCTCGTCTTGCAAAGAAGGTAAGGCCTGCGAGTGCAAGGGCGACACCTGCGATCTGCACGATCACAAAGCGGAAGTCCCTGAACTCCAAGGCGTGATCGGCGAGAAGCTGCTCAAAACCTTGCCCGCCAGCGTCAAAACCGTTCGAATCCATCCCAAAGCGGTCTTGACCCCTTTGGGCAAAGAAGCCCTGCGCAAGCGCGGCATCACCATTGACCGAGGAACCACCCCATGAAAACAGGAACCGTGATCGGCCGCATCGTGGCCAGCAAACGCCTGCCCGAATTGCCCGCTGGGGCATTGCTGGAGGTGCAACTGGACTACCCCAAAGACGTGGTCGTCTGCTACGACCCCATGGGCTGCGGCATTGGCGAGCGCGTGATGATCACCATCGGCGCACCTGCCGCGTGGTGGTTTGCCCCGGCCCACCCGCGTGTGGTGGCCGACGCGTTCATCATCGCCTCGCTCGACAACTACGACACCCCCACACCAATGCGTTGACGCAGCGGTATTTTTTCTTTCACCCTTTCCCTCAACCCTTTCTTTTTTAACCCCTCAAGGAGACTCACATGTCACAAGCCATCGGAATGATCGAAACCAAAGGTTATGTTGCTGCCTTCGCTGCCGCTGACGCCATGGTCAAAGCCGCCAACGTCAACATCGTTGCAAAAAAGAAGTCGGTGGCGGCCTGGTCGCCATCATCGTCTCGGGCGACGTGGGTGCCGTCAAGGCTGCCACCGAAGCCGGTGCTGAAGCCGCAGGCGCAATCGGTGAAGTGGTGTCTTGCCACGTCATCCCACGTCCACACGCTGACGTGTCCAAAGCCTTCGACGGCAAGTGATCGCAGGCTGTTGCAGATAAGGAGGCCGCATGGCCACAAGCAAAAAAGCCACCGCGTCCACCCAACCGCCCGCCAAGCCGGCCGCTGAGCTTCGGGTTTACCTGACGCTCACCGACCTGCAGCCCCAGTTCTCTTCGTGGATGAGTTCGCCCTTGGGCGCACGCGGCTACGTGGCGATGCAAGGCACCAACGCGCTGCTGGTCGAGATCGCCCCCGGTCTGTCCATCCAGCGCGTGATTGACTTGGCCCTGAAGGCCGAACCCACACTCGAGCCCGGCATCCTGGCCGTGGAGCGGCAGTTCGGCGTGCTGGAGTTGCACAGCAACGACAGCGCGGCGCTGCAGCGTGCCGGCCAGGTCATCCTGCAATGGATGGGCGCGAAGGCCCAAGACCAGCTGCGCCCGCATCTGCTGTACAGCGACATTCTGGAAAACGTGACCGATCAGCACGCCGTGTTGATGAACCGCACGCGCCAAGCCAGCATGGTGCTGCCCGGCCAGAACATGCTGCTCATGGAAGTGGCCCCGGCACTGTTTGGTGCCCACATGGCCAACGAAGCCGAAAAAGTCGCGCCCGACCTGACTTTGGTCGAGTGCAGCATGATCGGGGCCAGCGGCCGCATGTACCTGACCGGCAGCATGGCCTCGCTCGAAAAAGCGAAAGCCCATGTCGAAAAGCTGCTTGCGGAGATTCCGGGCAGGGGTTGAGTCAGAAAAAGCACGCCGCATGGGCCACTGCCCAAGGTGGTTTGCAAGGTCTTCTTGCTTTACATCGCAACAACTAAGCCGTCTGCCCTTTTCGGGCAGACGGCTTGTTCATATCCTGACTGGATTACTTGGATGCGGGCATCGCTTTTTTGGCTGCATCGGCGTGCTCTTGGGCTTGGGTCATGTGCTCATGTGCTGTTTTGCTGTGGGTCTGAGCCGCAGCGTGGTCGTTGGCACCGATGTATTTGGCCACTTCTTTGTGTGATTTGGCTGCCAACTCCAAATGCTCTGCCGCCTTGTGGTGGTGCTGCTCAGGCTTGAGTGGTGTCAAAGCCGGCGAGGTGGATTTTTGGGTTTCGAATGTCATGTCAATAGCTTTCAAATAGAGTGAAGTTTTCGAGGTGTAAATCATGTGCACCTGAGTTACAAATTCATTTTGGAGCGCTTCAATTTCAGCGTCTGTCCGCTTGCACACGCAGCGGCTGAACCGTCAATTCATGGTTTGAGCCATTTGCGCAAGCCCGCTTGCTCGACAATCGGCTCTTGGCAGCCCTCCATTGCAAAGATGGACAAATTGGCCACTTTCCAAATCAACCCATGCACACCCTTGAACAACTGCGCAGCGGCGCCTTGGCCGGTACGCGCCGCCTTGATTTGGCTTGCGGCTTGACCGAGTTGCCGCACGAGGTCTTTGACTTGGCCGACACGCTGGAGGTACTGAACCTCAGCGGCAACCGGCTGATCAACCTGCCCCACCAATTGACACGCCTGCACCAACTGAAGGTCTTGTTCGCCTCTGACAATGACTTTGAGCTGCTGCCCGAAGTGTTGGGCGATTGCCCACATTTGCAGGTGGTGGGCTTCAAGGCCAACCGCATCGCACAGGTGCCGCCTGACGCGCTGCCCCCAGCTTTGCGCTGGCTGATCTTGACCGACAACGCACTCCAGACTTTGCCCAACACCTTGGGCCAACGCCCTGCCCTGCAAAAGCTGATGTTGGCAGGCAACCAACTCACCGTACTGCCCGATAGCCTGCAGGCTGCACAAAAACTGGAATTGCTGCGCGCATCGGCCAACCGCCTGGAGCGCGTGTCCGGTTGGCTGACCGATTTGCCCCGCCTGGCTTGGTTGGCGCTGGCGGGCAATGCCCTAGGCTGGTCTTTTGCAGAAGACGCACCGTTGGCCGAAGTGCCGTGGACTTCACTCACACTGGGCCCACTGCTGGGCGAGGGCGCTTCGGGCCACATCCACCGCGTGCAGGTGGCGGGCTGGCCGCAACCGCTGGCGCTCAAGCTGTTCAAAGGCGCGGTGACCAGCGATGGTCAGCCCCAAGACGAACTGGCCGCCTGCCTGGCCGCAGGCCAACACCCCACCCTGACCACGCCTGTGGCCAGGCTCATGGGCCACCCCAGACAAGCCCAAGGTTTGCTGATGCCGCTGATCCCAGCCGGGCACGTCAATTTGGCGGGGCCACCCAGCCTGCACACTTGCACCCGCGATGTCTACCCGCCGGGCTTTCAGCTATCGCCCGACCTGGCGCTGGGCATCGCAGCCGATGTGGCGAGCGCCTTGGCGCACCTGCACCAGCGCGGCGTGATGCACGGCGACTTGTATGCGCACAACATCTTGATCGACCCAGTGCATGGCCAAGCACAACTTGGCGACTTTGGGGCGGCCACGCGGTTACCTGGTCATCAACCCGAGCTGAGCCAAAACTTGAAAGCACTGGAAGTGCGGGCCTTGGGTTGTTTGCTGGAGGAATTGGCTGCAGCCGCTGATGCGCACACCGAACACCCAGCGGCACAAGCCCTTCAAACCTGGGCACAAGCTTGTTTGTCTGCAGTCCCGCATCAAAGGCCTGCGGTGCCCGAGGTCGCGCAGGCACTCCAAGTCGCACGGCGATGTTGACTGAGAAATACTGTTATCTTTGCCAACTGAATTCCCATTTTTTCAATACCCAACATGCCTCAATTTGCTGCCAACTTGTCCATGATGTACCCCGACCTGCCGTTTTTGGACCGCTTTGAAGCAGCAGCCAAAGACGGCTTCAAGGCTGTGGAGTATTTGTTTCCTTATGCGTTCCCCGCGCAAGAGTTGGCTGCCCGCCTGAAGGCCAACGGCTTGCAGCAAGTGCTGTTCAACACACCTTCGGGCGGCACCGACAGCGGCAGTTTCACGCAAGCTTGGGAAGGCGGCAGCCGGGGCACCGCGAGCGTGCCCGGACGTGAAGCCGAGTTCCGCACGGGTTTTGCACAAGCGCTGGTCTATGCCGAGGCGCTGAATTGCCCACGCCTCCACGCCATGGTGGGTTTGCGCGCCGCAGGTGCCAACCCCGAAGAGGCTGACGCCACCCTGGTGAAAAACCTGCAGTGGGCTGCTGCTGAAGCGGCCAAAGCGGGGCGCGATGTGCTGATCGAGCCGATCAACACCCGCAGCGTGCCGGGTTTTCACCTGAACCGCCAAGACCATGCACACCGCATCGTGCAAGCCGTGGGCGCCGCCAATGTGAAAGTGCAGATGGACTTGTTCCACTGCCAGATCGTCGAAGGCGATTTGAGTGCCAAGATTGCACAGTACCTGCCCACAGGGCGGGTGGGGCATTTCCAGATCGCCGAGGTGCCACACCGCCACGAGCCGGGCACAGGAGAGGTGAACTGGACGCACATCTTCCAGACGATCGACAAAGTCAGCGCCGAATGCGGCTGGAATGGCTGGATCGGCTGTGAGTACAACCCAGCCGATGCTTCGGCAGGGGGCACATCGCGGGGATTGGCTTGGGCGCGTCCCTATTTGTGATTCAAAGACGTGTGCCCTGAGTTGTGATGGATGATTGGCATTACCTGATTTGGGCGGGCGTGGCCGCGACCATGGTGGGCTTGTCCAAAGGCGGCTTACCCACCGTGGGCATGCTTTCAGTGCCTATTCTTTCGCTGTTCATGTCCCCGGTCAAAGCGGTCGTCATGCTGCTGCCGATCTACATCATCTCTGACATGGTGGGCCTATGGTTGTACCGTCAAAACTTCAGCGCCATCAACCTGAAAATTCTCGTTCCGGCTGGGGTGGGCGGGGTGTTGGTGGGCTGGCTCACCGCAGCGCTGGTGTCTGACACCGCTGTGAAAATGATGATTGGCCTGATGGGCGTGGGCTTTGTGTTCAACGCATGGCGCCAGCGCAACACCGCGCAAGCACCGAGCCCAGCCCGTTGGGCAAAGGTCTGTTTGGGGTGGTTTGTCGGGATTTACCAGCTTCATCTCCCATGCGGGCGGCCCCCCGTTTCAGGTTTACCTGTTGCCCCAAAAACTTTCTAAGCGGGTGTTTGCTGGCACCTCCACTTTGTTTTTTGCATTCATCAACCTGGCCAAACTGGGGCCCTACCACCAGCTGCAGCCCTATGGCCCCGCTGAAATGTCAGGTGCACTGGTGCTGATTCCGTTTGCCTTGGTGGGCACCGTGGTGGGGCTTACCTGACTCGAAAAATTACCGACGACTGGTTCTTCAAATGGGTGCAAGTGGGCTTGCTGCTGATCTCACTGAAGTTGATCCTGGACGTCATCAGGGCTTGAGCGCCATCAAACCAAGCCGCACACCGTCTTTGAGCCTTGCCAATTGCTGAGCGCCTGACTCAAATCGGTGCCCCGGCGCATGGCGGTCATCTCGGCCACGATGCTCATGGCAATCTCTGGCGGCGTGAGTGCACCAATATTCAGGCCCACGGGGCCATGCAATTGCTGCACTTCGTCTTCGCTCACGTCAAAGTCGAGCAGGCGTTTGCGGCGCTGCGCGTTGTTGTGCAGCGAGCCCAATGCGCCCACATAAAACGCGGGCGTGCGCAGCGCCTCCATGAGGGCCAGATCGTCGAGCTTGGGGTCATGCGTCACGGCCACCACCGCGCTGTTGTGGTCCAAGCGCATGGCCAAGACCAAATCGTCGGGCATTTGGGTGGACAGGGTCACACCGCTCATGGCTTCCCAGCCTTCGTGGTATTCCACACGCGGCTCGCACACCGTGACTTGGTAGTCGAGCATGACGGCCATCGCGGCCAGATAGCGCGACAGTTGCCCGCCACCAATGATGAGCAAGCGCAGGCGCGGGCCGTGCACCGTGGTCAGGCTCTGGCCGTCAAATTGCAGCTTGTCGCCCCCGGTGGCTGCGGCCATGCGCACCAGGCCTGTGGCCATGTCCAAGCGGCGCTCCACACGCTGGTGTTGTTCGATGTGTACCAGCAATTCAAGCAGTTGCGACTGGGGCGACAAAGGCTCCAGCACCACCTGCACCGAGCCACCGCAGGGCAGGCCAAAGCGGCGCACCTCTTCAGCGGTTTGGCCATAGGTGGTGGTGTCGGGCATGCGCAGCGCCAGCTCGCCAGCAGCCACGCGGCGGATCAGATCGTCTTCGATGCAGCCGCCCGAGACGGAACCGGCCACCTGGCCGTCGTCCCGGATGATCATGAGCGAGCCGGGTGGGCGCGGGGCCGAACCCCAAGTGCGCACCACCGTGCCCATCACCACGCGGTGGCCACGGCTTTGCCAATCGAGGGCGGTGCGGATCACGTCGATGTCGATGCTGTTCATGCTGGGGTGAAGTTTTATCGGCTCAAGTCGCTGGGCCAGAGCAGGCTATGCCCTGTCAAGGTCTTCAGGGTCTGAAGGTCTTGCTCATTGTCCACATCCAAACGGTAACGCGCATCGGGGGTTTTCCAGCGGTAGGTCTTTTCAGGGTGGCGTTGCTGCCATTGACGCGCGCCCATCTGAACGCCCCCCGCCAAGATCTGCGACACCACTGCAGACGAAAAGACCACCGGATTGCCGGGCAAATCCTGCACTGTCGGCTGAACCATGTGCGTGCCTTCAGGCCGGGCGGCATAAGCATTCATCAGCGATTGGATCGCCGTCACATCGATCATGGGCTGGTCGGCCAGCAACACCATCACGGCGTCTAGACCAGGGGGCAATGCCTGAAGGCCTGAGCGCAAAGAGCCGATGTGGCCCGCATCTGGATCTGGATTCACCACCCACCGTGCGCCCCAATGCTTGAGCGCCGCTTCTTGTTGAATGCGTTCCGCATGGTGGCCCAAAACCACCAGCACGGAGGCAAGGCCCGCTTGAAACACGGCCTCCAGTTGGCGATCGATCAAGCTCCTGCCGTTCAGTTGCAACAAGCATTTGGGGCGATGCCCCATGCGGCGGCCGGCGCCCGCAGCCAACACCACGGCACCCATGCGTGGCAAGGCAGCGTCTTGGCTGGTGGAGGTGGGCAGCATTGTCGCGTTCAAGGGTGTCTTTGACGATGAGGGTAAGGGCATGCGCACTGAGGCTACGAGTCGACCATTTTGCGCCAAACCATGGCCTGAATGATCCTGATGTCCCCACTGCGAAACCTCTCTGTGGCCAGGCCAGTTCAATCGCGCTACAGTGTTTTTCTTTTGTGCCGCCCCGAGGAGCCCCCATGAACGTCCCCCTGCACCGCGAAATGCCCGATGGCCTGCTCGACAGCGCCCGCGCCCTTCAGGATGTCACCCAAGCTTGGGACAGCACCATCCTGCCCGAGCTGAAAAAATACATCGAAATCCCCGCCAAGTCGCCCTCGTTTGATGCCAACTGGGCTGCACACGGCCACATCGAGACCGTGCTGCGCAATGCCGCGCAATGGGTCGAGGCGCAGAAGGTGGAAGGCCTGACGCTCGAAATCATCCGCCTGCCGGGCCGCACGCCCGTCATGTTTTTTGAAGTGGCCGCCACCCGCGCCGCCAGCGAGGGCTCGGGCCAAACGGTGCTGATGTACGGCCACTTGGACAAGCAGCCCGAATTCAACGGCTGGCGCAACGATCTTGGCCCATGGACCCCGGTATACGAAGAGGGCAAGCTCTACGGCCGGGGCAGCGCGGACGACGGTTATGCGGTTTATGCCAGCATCGCGGCCGTGCAGGCCCTTAAAAGTCAAAACACGCCGCACCCGCGCATTGTCGGCCTGATCGAGACCTGCGAAGAGTCGGGCTCGTATGACTTGCTGCCTTATGTGGACGCGCTGCGCACCCGCATGGGCGATGTGGGTTTGGTGATTTGCCTGGACAGTGGCGCGGGCAACTACGACCAGCTGTGGCTCACCACCAGCCTGCGGGGCATGGCCAGTGGCACGCTCAAGGTGCAGGTGCTGACCGAGGGCATCCACTCGGGCGACGCCTCAGGCTTGGTGCCGTCGAGTTTTCGCATCATGCGCCAGGTGCTCGACCGCCTCGAAGACAGCGCCACAGGCCGTTTGCTGCCCGCCAGCTTCCATTGCGAAGTGCCTGCTGAGCGCCTGGCGCAAGCGCAGGCCACCGCCGCCATCCTGGGTGACGAGGTGTACAAGCGTTTTCCGTGGGCGCACTACGACTGCGGTGGCTCGACCAGCTTTGCCCTGCCCACCACCACCGACCCCACGCAAGCCCTGCTCAACCGCACCTGGACACCGACCCTGAGCGTGACCGGGGCCGAAGGTTTTCCGGCGCTGAAAGATGCGGGCAATGTGCTGCGGCCTTACACCGCCTTCAAACTCAGCTTGCGCCTGCCGCCGCTGGTGGATGCGGCGCAAGCCGTGGCCGAGATGAAAGCCTTGCTCGAAGACAACGCGCCCTACCAGGCCAAGGTCACCTTTGAAAGCGGCGGCGGTGCCACCGGATGGAACGCGCCTGACACCTCACCCTGGTTCGAGCAAGCCCTCAACGCCTCCAGCCAGGCGCACTTTGGCGCAGGCGTGGGTTACATCGGCCAGGGCGGCACGATCCCGCTCATGAACATGCTGAGCGCCGGTTTCCCCAAAGCGCAAATGATGGTCTGCGGCGTGCTCGGCCCCAAGAGCAACGCGCACGGGCCCAACGAATTTTTGCATGTGCCTTATGCCAAAAAGCTCACGGCGGCGGTGGCTGAAGTCATGGCGAGGATGCCTTGATGAATGTGACATCGCGCCCCGCCATCGCGCGCCCAAAAGCTTCCGCTTTGCCGGGCGAAGCGGGCCAACTGGCGGTGTTCGACTGGGCCTTGCCTGCCGGCCAACCGCTGGGTACGGTGCTCTTGGTGCACGGTCTGGGCGAGCATGCCGGACGCTACGGCGAGGTGGCGGCCCACTTGCACCAATGGGGTTTTGCGGTGCGGGCCTACGACCAGCAAGGCCACGGCCAATCCGAAGGCGCACGCGGTGACCTGTTGCGCCCCGGCAGTTTGCAGGCCGATTTGTGCCGGGTGATCGACGACACCCGCCAGCACCCGTCTTTGCAGGGCATACCCCTCATCTTGCTGGGCCACAGCATGGGCGGCTTGGTGGTGGCGCGCACGCTGGCAGAGGGTTTGCGTCCCGTCGATGCGGCAGTCTTGTCATCCCCTGCGCTGGGCGCGTTTCCCAACATTTTCCAAAAAATACTGCTGGCCATTTTGCCGCGCGTAGCGCCTCACTGGCGCGTGGACAACGGCTTGAAGGCCGAGTTTGTGTCACGCGACCCGGATGTGGTGAAGGCCTATCAAGCCGACGCGATGGTGCATCGGCGCATCGCCACCGGGCTGGCTGCCTGGATTTTGGAGAATGGCGAGAAAACCTTGGTCGATGCTGCCAAGTGGGAAGTGCCCACCTTGCTCCTGTACGCAGGACAAGACAAGCTGGTCAACGCACAAGCCAGCGCTGACTTCGCCCGATCAGCCCCCAAGGCTGTGGTGCAGTCCGAATGCTTTGAGGCCATGTACCACGAGATCTTCAACGACCTTTACCGCGCCCAAGTGTTCACCGCCCTCAAGCGCTGGTTGCTGGCGCGTTTTTCTGCGCCTCTCTCTGCTTGAACACCATCCACACCAACGCCACCCCGGTCAAGGTCACGGGCACGAGCGAACCGATGTTCAGCCAAGTCCAGCCCTGCGTGGTGACCAGCGCGCCTGATGCGAAAGAGGTGACGGCCATGGTGGCAAACACAAAGAAGTTGATGGCGGCCTGACCCCTGTCTTTTTCGGCGGGTGTCCAAGCCTGCATGGCCAGCGTCGTGCTGCCGGTGAAAAGGAAGTTCCAGCCCAAGCCCAGCAAGAACAGTGAAATCAAGAATTGGTGCAGCTCAACCCCAGTGAGTGCAATCGCGATGCATGCGAAGTTGATGACCACGCCCACCGCCATGATCTGCAGCGTCCCGAATTTTTTGATCAGGTGGCCTGTGAAAAAACCGGGCGCAAACATCGCGATCACATGCCACTCCAGCACCAGCGCCGCATCGTCAAAACTGAAGCCGCACACCTGCATGGCCAGCGGGGTGGCGGCCATCAGCAGGTTCATCACGCCGTAACTCAGGGCCGCAGCGGCTGCCGCCACGATGAACACCGGCTGGCGCATGATCTCGCGCAAAGGGCGGCCCGCGCTGTCGCCCGGCTTTTTGGCAGGCACGGCAGGGAAGCGGATGAAGCTCATGCACACCATGGCCAAAATGGCGACGATGCCCAGCGCCATGTAAGCGCCCAAAAAAGGCACCTCGTAAAGCGTGCGGGTGCGCGAAGCCAAGTTGGGGCCGACGATGGCGCCGATCAAACCGCCAGCTAAGACCAGCGAGACCGCTTTTTCCTTGAAACCGTCTGCGGCCAACTCGGCCGCTGCAAACCGGTACAGCTGGCCATTGGCGCTGTAGTAACCCGCAATCACCGTGGCAGACACCAGCAACCAAAAGTTGTGGCTCCAAGCGGCATAAGCGGCCAGCAGCGCCGAAAACAAAGCCACCACCAGCCCCAGCTGGAACGACACCTTGCGACCCCAGCGCGACTGGCTCTTGGCCACCAGTCCGGTCGAGAGCGCACCGCCCACCACATAGCCCATGACCGGCAAGGTCGCCATCCAACCCAGCGGCGCCATGGACAAACCCACCAGCCCGTTGATGGCGATGAAGGTGACGTTGTTGGTGAAAAACAGGCCCTGGCAGAGCGTCAGAAGGATCAGGTTGGCGTTCATGCGGCCCAGTTTATCGGCAGCTGCTTATGAAAAGCTGTCGCCAAGGCTCAAGCACGCACAGCATTGGCCCATCGTTTTAGGGTGACCCTGAAACGACGCACCCCATCAAGCGGAACACACCGCCAACACCGCCAAAGGTGCGGTTTCGGCCCGCAAAACGCGTGGCCCGAGTGTCACAGGCACAAAGCCTGCTGCCAGTGCGTTGGCTTCTTCGCTGGGGCTGAGACCGCCTTCAGGACCGCGTGAGCACGGTGACAGGCGCGCTGCCGGCCATGGCAGACAGCGCTTGCGTGCC